>VAZQ01000250.1:2732-10724 GCA_005883115.1 Alphaproteobacteria bacterium
GGGGACTCGGGAATTTCGAGGAAGCGGGTGCCGCCGACCGTGACGTCGACCTCGCGGACCTTCGGCGCACCGAAGGCGAACATGAACATGTCGGCTGCCCCGGCCACGAAATCGTCCGCCGAGCGCACGACGTTGGGGACCAGCACTGGCTTGATGTCGGCCTCCGTGAGGCCGCCGGTTGCGAGGATGGCACGTGACATCGGATCGAGCGCGCGCATGGCGGAATAGCCCATGGTCACCCGCTTGCCACGCAAATCGGCCACGCTGCGCATGTTGCTGTCCTTGCGCACCCAGAAGCCGGTCTTGAGCGTGTAGATCGGACCGATGATGCGAATCTCGGGCTGGCCGTTATTGGCGAGCGCAATGCCGAGTTCCGGCGCGTTGGCCATGGCGAAATCGGCCTCGGCGCGCCCGACGATCGCGATCATTACGGATTCCCCAGCTGTGGCCTGGACTAGTGTGTTGATTCCCCCCTTTTCCTTCAGCACCTTGGAGATGGCGGAGCTGGTCGTGTGATTGATTGTGCCCGGCTGCATCGCGGCGAAACCGAGTGTTTGCGCGTTGCCGGTGACGCTTGCGAATGCCAGCGCGGTCGCGCCGGCGCAGGCCGCGATCAGATAGCGAGTTGGCATGGGCTTCCCTCTGGGACGTGCTTTCGGCGGCAGTTTAAGCGCACTTGCTCAGTCCAGCGCCTTGGGGGCGACATTGTGCTCGTTGAAGTACTTCACGGCGCCTGGGTGATACCCCACTTCATACTGTTTATAGGCGAACGGCGCCGAGAACTCGCGCAGCACCGGCTGCACCGCGACAAGCTCGTCCTTGTTGTTGAGCAGTGTATCTAGCATCTTGTAGACGAAATCGTCGCTCGTTTTGGCGCTGGTGAAGAGCAGGTTATCGAAGCTGTAGATCTTCATTGGTTTCTCGACTCCGACAAAAACAGGCCCGGGATTCACCTCCGTCAAATAGCCCCAGCGTTCGATCTTGCGCGCGGAGGGCATGCCTTGCTCGTTGATTTCGGTCATGCGTATGCCGCCCACCGTGGCGTCGACCTCCCGCACCTTCGGCGCGCCGAAGGCGAAGTAGAAGGCGTCAGCGGCGCCGGAGACAAAATCGTCGGCGCTGCGGATCACGTTGGGCACGAGAACGGGCTTGATGTCCTTCTCGGTGAGGCCGGCGGTCGCCAGGATGGCGCGCACGGTCGGTTCGAGCGCGCGCATGGCGGAAAATCCATACGGCACGCGCTTGCCTTTGAGGTCCGCGACCGTGCGAATGTCGCCGTCTTTGCGCACGAAGAATCCAACCCTCAGCGCGTGGGCCGCGGCGATAATGCGCAAGTCCTTGAAACCTTTCGCCAGACCATCGTGCACCTCCATCGCGTTGGAGATGCCGATCTCGGCCTCGTCGCGCGCGATCATTGGGACGATCACTTGGTCGCCGGCGGTCGGCTGCACGAGCACATTGAGCCCGGCCTTTTCTTTGAGTACCTTCGCGATGGCCGACGCCGTGGTGTGATTGAGTGTGCCGGGTTGCAGCGTGGCGAAGCCGTAGGTCTGCGCCCCCGCCGTCGCGGCGCTCGCCGCCAAGGCTAGGGCGCAGATCAGTGTGCCGGCCACCAATGGTCTCAATCGTTGACTCGTCATGCCCGGCCTTCCGGGCATCCACGTCCTCCTTTTCTTGATGCAGTAAAGACGTGGATGCCTGCGGCGTGTAGCGGTGGATGGCATGGGAATCCCTCCGATCGATTTTGGCGGACGAACTGCTGGCCGATCATGAGCCGGCATTCGCTCTCTCCCGCGCCAGTGATATTTGCACGACGCGCCGGGCAAGGCGAGTTAGAATGATTCCCGCCGGGCAATCGGTGTAGGCCCACCCGTCGGATGGTCGCGTCTTTCGTTCACGATATCCAAAGCCAGCGCGTTGTATTCGCGCCGGGCGCAGTCGCACGCGTCGCCGACGAAGCGGCGCGACTCGGGCTGAGTCATGCGCTGGTGATCGCAACCCCCGGCAGCGGGGCGCGGCTTGGCGGCCGGATCGTCGACATTTTGGGAGGGCGCGCGGCGGGGCTACATGCGCAGGCGGCTCTGCACGTCCCGAAGCCAGTGGCTGAGATGGGCATCGCGGCCGCGCGCGGTGCCGACGGCCTCGTCGCCGCCGGCGGCGGCGCCGCGATCGGGCTCGCGAAAATAATCGCGCGGGATCTCGGCCTGCCGATCATCGCGGTGCCGACCACCTATTCCGGGTCGGAAGCGACCGCGATTTGGGGGCTCAGCGAGGGCGAGCAGAAATTTACCGGTAAGGACGCCCGCGTGCTGCCACGCACGATCGTCTATGACCCCGAGCTCACACTGGCATTGCCGGCAGCAGTGAGTGCCGCGAGCGGAATGAACGCCATCGCGCATTGCGTCGAGGCCCTTTGGGTCGCAGACCGCACCCCACTGCTGATGGCTCTGGCGAGCGACGCGCTGCAACGATTTGCTGCGCACCTGCCGCGCGTGGTCACCGACGGCAGCGACCGTGCGGCACGCGCAGAATGTCTCGTCGCCGCCTGGCTTGCCGGCGTCGTGCTCGCCTCGGGCACCGCGCTCCAGCATAAGCTTGCGCATGTGCTCGGCGGGCTTGGGCTGCCGCACGCGGAGACCCACGCGATCATTCTGCCGCATGTAACGCGGTTCAATCTTGCGGCCGCGGCGCAAGCGCGCACGCAGCTCGCAGCCGTGCTCGGGGGCGAAGGCGCGGATCGTCTTGCCGAGATGCTGCGCGGCTTTCCGATCCCGCAGCGGCTGACGGAGGTCGGCTTCGATCGTGCCAAGACCGATTTCGTCGCGCAGGAGATCGCGGCGATGAAAATTCTCGCGCCGCGCAAAGTGTTGGCCGAGGACGTGCGCACGCTGCTCGCCGCGGCCGCTTGAGACGCCTAATCGCCGCGTCCTTATCCCGCGCGCGATGGCTCGACACGGAATCCGCGCCGCTTGACCGCCTCACTCGCGGCGGCGCGAGACCACGTAGGACTCATCGTAGAACCAGAGTCCCCCGCGCTCGCGCAGAACCTCGCGCGTGGACTCGAGGTAGCGTCCGTCGGCCACGACCTCGGCGAGCCGGTCGTCCTCGACCTGCGCCACGTAGATCGCCGCATTCCAGGCGGCAAACAGGGTCGAAGTGCCAATCGACTGATCCGAAATCTCGCTCGGCAGCGTGTGCATGTCGTAACGAAAAAGGGAGCGGTTGTCGGCATAGGCGTTGAAATTGAGCTCGCGCCCGGTTGGGCCGAGCTCGTGCTTCGCCACTTTCATGATCTGATGGCGGTCATGGATGAATGGATTGTCGCCCGGCCACACGCGCCGGATGATCTCCATGCCGGGATCGTTGCCATGCGAATGGATGGCGATCAGCCTGCCGCCTGGTCCCAGCGCTTTGGCCAGCGGCGCGATCACGCGCTTGGCCTTGAACTCGAGCGAGGCGCGCGCGCGATAGGGCTGCGACGCGATCACGAGATCGTAGTTGGCGACCGTCCCACCAGGGCGCGGGATGATCGGGTCGAGTAGGAATTTGTGATCCGCGCGATAGAGCACCAGCACCACTGGGCGCTCGTAAACCGGGTTGCCGGTCTTCGGGCTTACCCCCGCCTTCCAGTTCTGCGACAGGAATGGCACGAGATCAGTGATCTGCTGCTCGAAGCGATATGCGGAATCGCCTGAGAGCGGCACCTCGTGCCACACCATGCTCGAGGCCGCGGACAGTGACTTGACCGCCAGCCACGGCGCGTCGGCATAGGCGAGATTGGTCAGCACCAAAACCGTTGCCGGGTGTTCGAAGAAACGATCTGACATTTTCTGCAAGGCAAGCCGCACGTCCTCGAGGCTGATCTCCTTGCCAACGACGTAGAACGGCGTGGTCGGAAAGCGGTCATGCATCGCGCGCATCACTCGCAGCAGCACGGTGCCGTCGCCGACGCCGGCATCGAACACACGCAGCGCCGGCGGGCGCGGATGGACATTGGCGAGTTCGAGCGCGACCCGGCTGGCGATCACCCATTTTTCGCTGCAGGTGCTCACAAAGAGCAGATATTTCTGCCGGTTGTCGAAGAAGCGGAAGTTACGCTGCGGATCGCGCTGGCCGGTTGGCAGCTGTGTGGCTGGGGGCAGCGTCTCGCGCAGGCGCTCGATGACTGCGGGACGGGTGGCGGATGCCCGGTTCATCTCCATGAAGCCGCGGATGCGGTCGAGTGTTTCGGTGGTGATGCGGCCGCCGTTACGCAATCGCGCGGTGAGCTTGCCGTCGTTGACCGCGCGGCGGCCAAAGGTCGATTCCGCTAGTCCGGTGTGCCGGCAATACTCGGCGATCTGCTGCAGCAGTTCCTGGGCCTTCATGGCGCCAACGCTTCGGGGCTTCGCTCCGATCCTGCGCCCCATGCTTTATCGGCAGGGCGTGGGCTGCGCAGGAACGGTCCATAGCGAACCAAGCACCGCCCTTGGCGTCAACCACAAAACGGCCCACCTCATGGGTGGGCAGACTAATGGGATTGACCCCAACGCTCAGAAAAGCTGGGTTTTGTTGCACTCTCCGCCGCCAGTGGGCTGGCGGTGGGGTCGCGCTCTATGCAGGTGGGAGGTATCCCATAGGCCGTGCTATCGGGCATCAATAAGACGAATCGAGTGCGCGCAGCACGGCAATGCCGATTACGGCGGTGCCGTCGCTGCCGCCGAATTCGCAAGGCTTGAGGCCTTCGGCGAAGGCGCGGTCCACGGCGCGCTCGATGGCGCTAGCGGCCTCGGCCGCCCCCGCATGAGCATGACGGTCGCCGAGCCAGTCGAGCATCAGCGCGGCGGAAAGAATCATGGCGGTCGGATTGGCGAGCCCCTTGCCCATGATGTCGGGCGCGGTGCCGTGGCAGGGCTGGAACACCGCATGCGCGTCGCCGATGTCCGCCGAGGGCGCCATCCCCATGCCGCCGATGAGTCCGGCGGTCAGATCGGAGATGATGTCGCCGAACATGTTCTCCATCACCATCACATCGAAGTCCCACGGGCGGCGCACCAGCATGGCGGAGCATGCATCGACGTAGAGGCGATCGGTCTCGACGTCGGCATAGCGCGCGGCGCACTCATCGAATATGCCGCGGAAGAAAGCGTAGGCCTTGAACGCGTTCGCCTTGTCGACGCAAGTGAGAAGGCCGCGGCCGCCGCGCGCTTTGCGGCGGCGCGCCAGGCGAAACGCGAAATCGAACAGGCGTTGCGAGGTCTTGCGCGTGATGAGGAGCGTCTCGCGCGCTTCCGTTTCGGTCACCACACCCTTGCCCATCGACGCGAATAGCCCCTCCGTCGATTCGCGGATTACGATGAGGTCGATGCCACGCTCGGCTGCGCCGACGATCGGGCTCGGGACATTCGGGATCAGGCGGCACGGCCGCACGCCCGCATAGAGTTCGAACATGAAGCGCAGCTCGACCTGCGGCATGATCTCGGTGTTGTCGGGATAGCGGATGTGCGGCAGACCGCAGGCGCCGAGGAGGATTGCGTCGGCCTCCTTGCACAGCTTGATGGTTGCTTCCGGCATTGAGCTGCCGGTGTCGCGGTAATGACCGGCGCCCGCGGGCGCTTCGGTGAAGCGGAATTTCAACTCCGGCCTTGATGCCGCAACCTTCTCGAGAACCGCCAGCGCTGGCGCCATGACTTCCGGCCCGATGCCGTCGCCGGGTAAGACGGCGATATGGAAGCTGTCGTTGGCGCGCATGCGAGGAGGTCGAGAGCGTACCCAGCAGGTCGATGCAGGATATTGGCACAGCCCACGCGACAAGCTCCACCCGTCTCAGATTTCATTTATAAGATTACCTCCGCACGGTTGACCCAGCATGCCCCGCTTCGCCGCCAATCTCGCTTATCTTTTCACCGAGCGCCCGCTGATCGAGCGTTTCGCCGCGGCGGCCGCGGCGGGCTTTCGGGCGGTCGAGCTGCAACTTCCCTATGATCACGCGCCGTCCGCCGTGAAGGCCGAGCTCGACCGCCACGGCCTGACCATGCTCGGCATCAACACCGCGCCCGGTCAGTCGGCGGCGGGCGAGTTCGGCGTCGCCGCCGTCCCCGGCCGCGAGCGCGAATTCGCCACGCTGTTCAAGCAGGCGCTCGACTACGTCACCGCCATCGGCGGCTGTCAGATCCACTGCCTGGCCGGCAAGGTGCCGCCGGAGCAGCGGCCGGCGGCGGAGATGACCTTCATCAGGAATCTCATGCGCAGCGCCGATGCAGCCCAGAAAAAGAACATCACATTGTTGATCGAGCCAATCAATCCACGCGACCGGCCGGACTATTTCCTGACCCGTGCCGAGCAGGCGGCCGATATCATCGCCAAGGTGGAGCGGCCGAACGTGCGCATGCAGTTCGACTTCTATCACGCGCAAATCGTCGGCGGTGATCTCATCCGGCGCTTCGAGAAACATCTTGCCCTGGTAGGCCACGTGCAGATCGCGGCCGTGCCGTCGCGGCACGAGCCCGACGAGGGCGAAATCAATTACTCCGAAATCTTCGCGATGCTCGACCGGCTCGGTTACGGCAATTGGGTGGGTTGTGAGTACCGGCCGCGCGCAAGGACGGAAGATGGCTTGGGCTGGGCGCGCGCCTACGGCTTACGATCGGCCTGATCATCGTCTACCGTAGTCGTTGCGGAAGGGTGCACGGATCAGCACATTGGCAAAGGAAGCGGCCATGCGTCTCGACAACAAGGTTGCGCTCGTCACCGGCGCGGCATCGGGCTTCGGCAAAGGCATCGCCGAGACGTTCGCACGCGAGGGCGCGCGTGTGGCGGTCGTCGACATCAACGCCGAGGCGGCACGGCAGGCCGCGGCTTTGATCAGCAACAAGGCGATCGCCGTGCGCTGCGATGTCTCCCAGCACGCCGACGTAGACGCCTCGGTCAAGGCCACTGTTGATGCCTTCGGACGGATCGATATCCTCGTCAACAACGCCGGCATGAGCCACGTGCGGCGGCCCATGCTCGAGGTGGAGGAGGCTGAGTTCGATCGCCTCATGGCAGTCAACCTCAAATCGATCTTCCTGTTCGCGCACGCGGTTGTGCCGCTGATGCGCAAACAAAAATCCGGCGTGATCATCAATATCGGCTCGACCGCCGGGATTCGGCCGCGGCCGGGGCTGACCTGGTACAACGCCTCGAAGGGCGCGGTGAATCTCGTTTCCAAATCGATGGCGGCGGAGCTCGCAGGCGACGGCATCCGCGTGTGCGCCATCGCGCCGGTCATGGCGGAGACGCCGCTTTTGCCGACCTTTATGGGCGGCGATTCGCCGGAGCTGCGCGCGCAGTTCAAGAGCACGGTGCCGCTCGGCCGCTTTGCGACCATCCAAGACGTTGCCAACGCAACGCTGTTTCTCGCTTCCGACGAGGCCTCCTTCCTTACCGGCAACGTGCTGGAGGTCGACGGCGGCCGCTGCGTGTAAGCGCAGCCGCGGGATAATCACTACGTCCCAGCGCCCGGCGGCCTTGCCTTGGCGGCATCGATTGCTAGGGTGCCACGCATGTGGGGTCGTAAACGCAAGGAAGCGTCGAGCGCGCCGCCGCCGCCGCTCAAGGACGCGTTGCGCAAGGCGCGCATCGATCAGGCCGAACGCAGCGGCGTCGTCATTGACCTGCACGACGCCGAGGTTGCTCGGCTGGAGCTGCTCAACGAGGCGCTCGATCCGTTGTTCGAGGAGATTCCCAAAGACATCGAGCTGTTTGATCGCGGCATCAGCCGGGGCGACACGCCGCGGCTATGGATCGACGCTGTCGCGCACATAAGCATGGGCCGCGACAAGCGCGTCTACCGGTTCCTGCAGGAAACCCGCTACGGCCGCACGGTCCTCGCCGAATCCGTGAACGCCCCAGAGATCGTGCACGCCGTCACCAAATATTTGGCACAGCGGCTCCTCGAGCGCGAGCGCGCGCTCGCCCAGGCGCCAGCCACTCGCGACCTCAAGTTCGAGATGCGCTATGCGCGCCGCCACC
>VAZQ01000547.1:0-330 GCA_005883115.1 Alphaproteobacteria bacterium
AATAGTTCTGACGATGTGAGCTGCACCGTCGGGCCCTTTGCCTGCATCCTGCGGGCTTGGGGATGATCGATGCCGACATTAGTAACTCCAGCTAGGATGCTGCGGATGGCGTTCGCGTCTTCATGTCTGTTCGCCCTTTGCGGTCTCATCGGCGCATGCGTGCCGCAGGCGAAAGCCGACGCTATCGCCGATTTCTACCGGGCGAGGACGGTGACCGTGGTAGTGAGCTCGAGCGCCGCCGGCGGCTACGACACGCTCGCGCGCGTGGTCGCGCGCTACATGGGCAGGCACCTGCCCGGCAATCCGGTGTTTATCGTCCGAAACATGCCA
>VAZQ01000547.1:403-2948 GCA_005883115.1 Alphaproteobacteria bacterium
CACCAAGGAGGCACGCTATGATCCCGTCAAGTTCAATTGGCTCGGCTCGCCGAGCTCTGAGACGGCCATGGTCCTCATCTGGCATACGGTGCCGGTGAGTTCGGTTGCGGATCTCAAGACATACGAAGTCACCGTCGGCGTCTCCGGCGCCAATTCGACGCCGGCCTTCTTCACCCGGCTGTTGAACGCGACGCTGGGCACGAAAATGAAGCTCATCAATGGCTATCCTGGGCAGAACGACGTCCTGCTCGCTATGGAACGCCGCGAGCTCGATGGCCATCCCAGCGCTTTCTTCAGTTCCGTTCGCACAACCAGGCCGGGATGGCTACGCGAGAAGACGGCGAAGGCCATTTTGCAATATGGACCGCAGAAGCTCGCCGAGCTTCGTGACGTGCCGTTCGCTCCCGATCTCGTCGCCAGCGATGACGACAGGCTGGTGATGCAGGCGGCGTTTGCGCCGCTCGCGCTCGGTCGGCCCTTTCTCATGCCTCCCGGTGTTCCCAGCGAACGCATGGTCGCGCTGCGCAAGGCGTTCACCGCGACCATGGCGGACCCGGAGTTTCTGACCGAGCGCGAAACGATGGGCCTTGGTGTCAACGCGCCGCGCACCGGCGAACAGATGCAGGACGTGATCGAGCGCGTCTACCGCAGCCCGCCCCGCGTCATTGATCGGTTGCGCCAACTGAACCTGCCGTGAATGAGACTGCGGGCGTGTTGATCATCCTGAAATTTCCCCAACCTATCGATGAAAAATTTCGCGCGACCGCGTGCCAATCGCGGCCGAGAAGGTTGCGCGTGACAAAAATCAAAAAGCGTTTTGCACGTCACCGGCCCGCCAAGCGATGCCCTCGTCAGCTCTTCCGGATGTGAAAGACCAGCACGTCGCCCTCGCGCGCGCTCGAAACCATTGTATCGCCGGTCTCCCGCAACAAATTCGGGATGTCGATGGCCGTCAAGGGATCCGTGCATTCGGCAATCAGCATGTCGCCGGCCTTTGACCCGGTCAGGGCTTTGCGCACGCGCAGCGCCGGCAAGGGACATTTGAGCCCGCGCAAGTTGAGTATTTTCTCGGCCACGAGCTTTTCCGCCTGCGCTCCTGCTATCGTCAGCACGTTTCGCCGGAGGCGACAATATAATATGGACACGAACGATGGTCGTGGAGGTCGATAGGCCGCAACGCACAGCCCGCCTGACCCCGGTTGCCCACGTGCTCGCCGGGCTCAATGGACGGGGTCAAGCTGACATTTCCTTGAAACTCGAGACGATGGCCCGCCTGATTGCAATCCTGACGCTGCTGCTGCTGGTTGCATCCTCGCCGGCGCAGGCACAATTGCGCGGCCACGGCGGGCCGGTGCGGGCGCTCGCGATTTCGCCCGACGGCAAGCAGGCGGTTTCCGGCAGCTTCGATACCTCCGCAATCCGCTGGTCGCTCGCAAAGAACGCGGCCGAGCAGGTGCTACGCTTCCACGAGGGGGCCGTGAATGCCGTGATCTTTCTGCGCGACGGCCGCATTGCCACGAGCGGCGAGGATGCGCGGATCGCGATCTGGACGCCGGGCGAGCCGCAGCCGGCAAAGATATTCGAAGGGCATGAAGGGCCGGTGGTCGGCCTTTCGCTATCACCGGACGGGTCGACGCTTGCCTCGGCCTCCTGGGATCATACCGCGCGGCTGTGGCCGCTCGCTGTCGGCGCGCCGCGCCTGATCGAGGGCCACGCACAGAACGTCAACGGCGTGGCATTTGCGCCTGATGGCCGCGCGCTCGTCACCGCGGGTTATGACGCGACGCTGCGCATCTCGCCGCTTGCGGGCGGCGCGCCGGTCGTTACTTCGTTGCCGACGCCGCTCAACGCCGTCGCCATCGCGCCCGACGGCGAGATCGTCACCGCCGGTGCCGACGGCAAGGTCTACGTCCTCTCCGCTGCGGGCGATCTCGTGTCCGAGATCGACGCGGCGCAGGCGCCGATCATCGCGGTGGCGGTGTCGCGCGACGGCAGCCGCATCGCCGCCGCCGGCATGCGTGGTTCGGTCGCCATTATCGATAGGCTCGCGCGCAAGATGGAGCGAACCCTCGTCGGACCGGGACTGCCGGTCTGGTCGGCCGCCTTTTTTCCTGACGGGCGCACTCTTCTCACCGGCGGCAGCGACCGGATGATCCGCCGCTGGGACGCCATAACCGGCGAGCCGATCGGAAACGTCGTCATAGGCGCGCCCGAGGACCCGCTCGCTGCTTTCGCCGGCGATCCGGGCGCGGAGGTGTTTCGCGCCTGCATCGCCTGCCACACGTTGAAAGCCGACGACGGCGTGCGTGCCGGCCCCACGCTCGCCGGGGTCTTCGGGCGCAAGATCGCAACGCTTCCCGGCTACAACTTTTCCGAGGCGCTCAAGAAGTTCAATATCGTGTGGACGCCGGAAACGGTCGCGAAGCTGTTCGAGATCGGACCTATGGCCTATACGCCGGGCACCAAAATGCCGGAGCAGCGCATCGGCTCGGCCGAGGACCGCGACGCCTTGGTGAAGTTTCTGGAGAGGGCGACGAAGGCGAAC
>VAZQ01000251.1:0-9282 GCA_005883115.1 Alphaproteobacteria bacterium
AAGGTTGGAGGTCTACCACTCGCCGAGGACGTGCGGCGGGTGGAAGCGGTCAAAGCGATGTTGCCGGCGCAGGCGCAGCTGGCGGTCGATGCCAACTCCAAATTCGGCCGCGACGAGGCATTCGCCTACGCGCAGGCGCTGGCGCCATTCCGGCTACGCTGGTTCGAAGAGCCTTGCGATCCGCTCGATTTTGCCCTGCTCGCGGAGATCGCCGCCCGTTATACGCCGCCCCTCGCGACCGGCGAAAATCTTTTTTCGACGCAAGACGTGGAAAACCTCGTGCGCTTTGGCGGCTTGCATCCCGAGCGCAATGATGTGATCCAGGTCGATCCGCCGCAGGCCTACGGCATCGTGCAATACGCACGCACCCTTGCCATGCTCGAGCGGCACGGCTGGCCGCGCCGCGCCCTGTTCCCGCACGGCGGCAATCAAATGGCGCTCGCCATCGCCGCCGGGTTTGGACTTGGCGGGGCGGAATCTTACCCCGGCGTATTCGGCGCCTTCGGTGGGTTTGCGGACGACGCGAGGTTGGAGGGGGGCTACATCACGCTCTCTAACAGGCCAGGCATCGGATTTGAGGGTCAATCTGCACTCTATTCCATCATGCATGCACTTGCGGCCTAAACGCTCCCCCGCGAGGAGAAGCCGGATCAGAAGGGGTCCACTGCCGCATGACTTGCCCCATGCGCGCGGCAACCCGATCGGCTATCCTGCACGGCAGGCCATAGCAGCCCTGCACGCCCTCGGCGGAGCGGGTGACGAAGGAGAATTAATGCAGCGCTGGAGATGCAAACTCGTTGGCTGTATGCTGGCGTTGGCGGCGCTGTTCGCGGTGCAGTCGCCACCCGCATTAGCCGCGGAGCAAGTCGATCTCCTACTGGTGCTGTCGTCGGATGTCTCGCGCAGCGTCGACCATCCGAAATTCCTGCTGCAGCGCGAAGGCTACGCGGCTGCGATCTCCGACCCGCACGTGCTCGAGGCGATCAAATCCGGCCCGCAGCAGCGCATCGCTGTTTGCTTCGTCGAATGGTCGGGTTTCGGCGCACAGAAGCTCCTGATCGACTGGGCGATCATAGACGGCCCCGAGCCAGCGCGTAAATTTGGCGATCAGCTCCTGGAACTGCCGCGTGCCTTCGCCGACCGTACCTCGATCAGTGGCGGCATCGAGTTCGCGGCCGCCCAGCTGGAGCGTGCACCGTTCGAAAGTGGTCGCCGTGCCATCGATGTCTCTGGCGACGGCACCAACAATGCAGGTCGCGACGTGAAACTTGCCCGGGACGAAGCAGTCGCCAAGGGAATTGTCATCAATGGGCTTGTCATCCTGAGCGATCGGCCGGTGCCGTGGAATGCCGAGCATACCAACCCGCCCGGTGGCCTTGAGAAATATTATCAAGACAATGTCGTCGGCGGTCCCGGCGCGTTCGTCCTCGTGGCCGAAAATTTCAACGCGTTCGGCCGTGCTATCATCAAGAAGCTCATCGCCGAGATCGCCCTGCTGTCGGGCGCGTCTCCTCGCACGCTGCGTTGAGAGATTGCAGGCTTCGCATCCACAGGCTAGAAGATCGCGCCGCCCGTCATCGTGGATTGCTCTGCGCAGCGTCGGCCGCGTTCAAACCAGGACAATGTATGCAAAAAGTCTATCCCGATCCACGCGCGGCACTTGCGGGGCTTCTGAGGGACGGCATGATGATCATGGCCGGGGGATTTGGGCTTTGCGGGATTCCCGAGCAGCTCATCCTGGCGATCCGCGACTCGGGAGTGAAGAACCTAACTGTAGTCTCAAACAATTGTGGCATCGACGGTGTCGGGCTCGGCATTTTGCTCGACAGCAGGCAGATAAAGAAGATGATCTCGTCCTATGTCGGGGAGAACAAGACGTTCGCGCAGCAATATCTCGCGGGTGAACTGGAGATCGAGTTCAATCCGCAGGGCACGCTCGCCGAGCGTATCCGCGCGGGCGGCGCCGGTATTCCGGCTTTTTTCACGCGAACGGGGGCTGGGACTCAGATAGCGGAGGGCAAGGAGCAGCGCGAATTCGACGGCAACCGCTATGTCATGGAGCGCGGGCTTATCGCCGATCTCTCGATCGTGCACGCCTGGATGGCCGACACCGAGGGCAACCTCGTCTATCGGAAGACCGCGCGCAATTTCAACCCGATGATGGCCACCGCCGGCAAGGTTACCGTGGCCGAAGTCGAGCATCTCATGCAGCCTGGCCAGATCAACCCCGACCACATCATCACTCCGGGCCTCTACGTCCAGCGCTTGGTGCATGTGCCAAATGCGGTCAAACACATCGAGCAGCGAACCCTGCGCAAGCGCACCGCGCCCGCGGGAACCGGGGAGGAAGTGTGATGGCCTGGACACGCGAGCAGATGGCCGAGCGCGCCGCCAAGGAGCTGCGCGACGGCTTCTACGTCAATCTCGGTATCGGCATCCCGACGCTGGTTTCGAACTACATCCCGCGGGGGATGAGCGTGCAGCTGCAAAGCGAAAATGGCATGCTTGGGTTCGGTCCGTTCCCGTACGAAGGCGAGGAGGATCCCGATCTCATCAATGCCGGCAAGCAGACGGTCACCGAGATCTCGACCACCAGTTATTTCTCGTCCGCCGATAGCTTCGCCATGATCCGCGGCGGCCATATCGATCTATCGATCCTGGGCGCGATGCAGGTCGCCGAAAACGGTGATCTCGCCAACTGGATGATTCCGGGAAAGATGGTCAAGGGTATGGGCGGCGCGATGGACCTCGTCGCCGGCGTCAAGAAGGTCGTGGTGGTGATGGAGCATTCGGCCAAGAACGAGCCCAAGCTTCTCAAGAACTGCACGTTGCCGCTAACGGGAGCCGGCGTGGTCGACATGGTGATTACGGACCTCGGCGTCTTTACTATTGATAAGAAGGGGGGCGGAGGAATGACCTTGATCGAGCTTGCACCCGGTGCCACGCTCGATGAAATCCGCGCCAAGACTCAAGCTAGCTACCACATCGCCAACGTCCTGTAGCAGCGACAGAAAAACGTCGGGAAGCCGGCAAAATCGAGGGCCGGGATCGGCGCCGACTCCGGTCACGAAAGCGTCACAGAGCAATCGCAGGTTCCTAAGCAACAGCTTGCAAGTTTGCACTTCGATCTCGTCGGTTATGGCACGCTTCATCGGCGAAGGGTGAGAAAGAGAGTCGTGACCGCGGCCGTTAGCATGAAGCGCCTAGGATTTGCTGTTGCGGCCATGGCTGTGGCCGTGATCGCCGCGCTCGTGTTCTTGCCGTTTCTGATGCCGGCCGACGCAGTGCGCAAGGCAGTGCAGGCCGAAATCCGCGCGGTCACAGGACTCGATCCGGTGCTGCGGGGTGAAGCCTCGGTATCGCTCTTCCCGGCTGGCGCGGTGAGCTTCGACGATCTCATCCTCGGCGACAATCGTACCGGCGCACCGGCACTCACGGCCGACCATATGGTCGCACGCTTGCGATTTTTTCCGCTTTTGATCGGGCGTATCGAAATTGCCGACGTGTCGCTAGTACGCCCGACGATCGCCGTCGTTTTCAACGCAGACCGCAGCTCGAACTGGTCAGGGCACATCCAGACGCTGGCGCAAAACCTCAAAGCGGGGGCCGCACGGTCGCCTTCGTTTTCCGAGATCCGGATCGCCGACGGGACTGTCATCCTGCACGATGAAGCCTACGAAATCGTGGAGACGATCTCGAACTTGGAAATGGCGCTTGCTTGGCCCTCGATCTCCCGAAGCTTCGCCGCCACCGGCCGATTCGCGTGGCATGACGAGCCGATCGACGCCACGATCAGCCTCACCGATTTTGCTGCCGCGCTGGAGGGCGAGCGATCCGGCCTCAAGATCCGGCTGTCCGGAGCACCTCTCCGCTTCGCATTCGATGGCTACATCAGCCACCGGCCCACGCTCAAGATGGAGGGTGCTCTTGCCGCCGATGCAGCATCCTTGCGTGACACGCTGCGCTGGGCCGGCCAGCAGCATCCGCCGGATGGCGGCTTCGGCCGTTTTGCGCTCAAGGCGCAAACCAACGTGGTCGGCAGGACTATCGCCCTTTCGGGTGTCAACATCGAGCTCGACGGGAATTCGGGCGAAGGCGTGCTGAGCCTCGACGGACGGCAATCCTGGCAAGGAACGCTTGCCGCCGAGGGGCTCGACCTCACGCCCTATGTCTCGACGGTACGCTTGTTGACGGGCGGGGAGCGCGGATGGGACAGCAAACCGATAGCGCTCGATATCTTCGACGGCGTCCAGCTCGATCTCAGGCTGTCAGCGGCTCGCGTCAATCTCGGAAACGCCAAACTCGGGCGCACTGCCGTGGCAGCCAATCTGCGCGACGGCAATCTCACGGTCGCCGTGGGAGAGTCGCAGGCCTTCGGCGGCGTGGTCAGGGGAACGTTCGGGCTCGCCAAATCGGCGGCTGGGGCAGATTTCAACGCGCAACTGCAATTCTCGGATGTCGACCTCGAGCAATGCCTCGATGAGATGTTCGGCGTCCGCCGGCTCGAGGGCAAAGGCAACCTCGCAGTGGCGATCGAGAGCTCCGGTCGCAGCGTGTACGACTTAACCAAGGCCTTGAATGGAACGGCCAGCCTCACCAGCCGCAAGGGCGCGATCGCGGGTTTTAATGTCGAACAATTGCTTAAGCGCATCGAGCGGCGACCGCTCTCTGGCAGCGGCGAGTTCCGGACCGGCAAAACGCCCTACGAAACGCTCAGTGTCAATCTGCGCATCAGGCAAGGCATAGCGAATGTCGAAGATGTGCGCATGGAGGGCGCGAGCGTGGGTCTCGCGCTAGGGGGTTCGGCATCCATTCCCGACCGTGATCTCGATCTCCGCGGAACCGCGAGCTTGCTTGCGGTTTCGACGGCGGGCGCTGGTACCCCGGCGTTCGAGCTGCCCTTCATGGTGCAGGGATCCTGGGATGATCCGATCATATTGCCGGACCCACAAAGTCGAATCGAACGCTCGGGCGCGGCACAGCCTATTTTGGACGCAGTACGCAGCCGCGGTCTGGGCGAGCCGGTACGCTCTCTGATCGAGCGGCTGATCGGAGCGCCGCCCGCGCAGAATCCAGCAGCAACAGCTCCGGCGCTGGCAGGCAGTTCGGCACCGGCCGAAGGTGCCGGTGGTGAAGCAACGCCGGACGATGGCGTGCCCGCGCAAAGCACTCGTTAACCGCCGGCACTGCGCGCGCAACGAGGAGCGCCAATCAGCGCCCAGCAAGGCCTGCCATGGCGCCGCGCCCGCCATGATGAAATTTCGCAAGCAGCGAGGCGCTGGCGATGCCGATAGCGACGAGAGCTATCAGGATCGTGCAGACAGCATTGATCTCCGGTTTCACGCCCAGGCGAACCTCCGAATAGATGCGGATCGGCAGCGTCGTCGCGCCGGGCCCCGTTGTGAAGCTCGCGACGACAAGATCGTCGAGCGACAAGGTGAAGGCAAGCATCCAACCGGAGACGAGCGCCGGCGCGATGAGCGGCAATGTCACCGTCAAGAAAGTTTTCACCGGCGGACAGCCGAGATTCATGGCTGCTTCTTCAAGGGTCGTGTCGAACGTCAGCAACCGCGACTGCACGACGACCGTCACGAAGCAGGTGATCAACGTGGTATGCGCGATCGCGATCGTCCAGAAGCCGCGATCGATGTCGATCGCCACGAACAAGAGCAACAGTGCGAGCCCGGTGATGACCTCCGGCATGACCAGCGGCGCATAGATCATCCCGGAAAACAGCACACGGCCGCGAAAGCGGCCGAATCGCACCAGTGCAAGGGCCGCGAGCGTCCCGAGCACGGTTGCCGCGCTCGCCGATAGAAAAGCAATGCGCAGCGTCACCCAAGCGGATTCGAGCATGGCGCGGTCGTCGATGAGCTCTGCGTACCAGCGTATCGACCAGCCGCCCCACACGGTGACCAGCCGCGACGCGTTAAAAGAGTAGATCACCAGAATCACGATCGGCAGGTAAAGGAAGGCAAGCCCCAGGGCGAGTGAACCGATGTTGAACCAGGATGCCCTGCGCATGATCAGCCTCCCCTCGCCAGGTCACGCGTCTGCACCTGCTCGTAGATCACGATTGGCATGACCAACAAGCAGAGCAGTACAACGGCGACCGCAGAGGCGACAGGCCAATCCCGGTTGGCGAAAAACTCGGCCCACAGCGTCTGTCCGATCATCATGGTCTGCGAACTGCCGAGGAGATCGGGGATCACGAACTCGCCGACGATCGGAATGAAGCAAAGCAAAGCTCCCGCGACCATACCCGGGCGCGACAGCGGCAGCGTCACCAGCCAGAATGCCTTCCAATTTGGGCAGCCAAGATCAGCAGCGGCCTCGAGCAGCGTCTCGTCCATTTTTTCCAGCGTGGCATAAATGGGCAGCACCATGAACGGCAAGTAAGAGTAGACGATACCAAGGTAGACAGCCGTGTCCGTCGAGAGCCATGCCGGCGGCTCGTCGACGATGCGCAATGCCAGCAACAGCTGATTGAGTAAGCCATCACGTTGGAGAATATTGATCCACGCATAGATGCGGATCAGGAACGAGGTCCAGAATGGCAGCACCACCAACACAAACACCACCGGCTGCCAACGGCGGGGAGCGCGCGCCATGCCGTAAGCGATGGGAAAGCCGATCAGCAGCAGCAGCAGTGTTGATCCGGCGGCAATTTCAAGGCTCTTGATATAGGAAGCGAGGTAGAGCGAGTCGGAGCCGAGCAAAGCGTAATTCTCAAGCGACAGCGTAGACAGGGCGCGGATGACACCGCTCCAACCGGCGGCAACATCGAATACGGGGGTGTAAGGCGGTTGGGCGACCGCGGTATGCGAGAGGCTGATCTTGAGCACGATCAGGAACGGGACGAGGAAGAAAGCGGCGAGCCAAAGATAAGGCACGAGCAGGATCAACCGCTCGCCCCAAGATCGCTGCGCCTCGAGCTTGCTCATTGGCCCGGCCACCGCACAGCCTATCGCGTGAGCACCATGGCTGCCTCGGAGGACCAGGTCAGCCACACGCGATCATCCCAGTTGATCGGCCGCTCAACGAGCCGCGTCACGTTGGCGACAGCCGTCTTCATGATGATTCCGTTGTCGAGCCGTACCTTGTAAATCGAGAGGTCGCCGAGGTATCCGATGTCGGCTACTTGACCTGCCACGCAGTTCTCCCCCTCGACGGGGGGTGGCTCAAGAGCGATGCGTACCTTCTCGGGCCGCAGCGCCACCCAGACGACGTCACCCGCTGTTACATCAGCCGGTGAGAGCGCACGCAGCCGCCCAGCAGCGCTCGCTACCACCGTTCCCGATCTCCCCACCTCGGTGACGCTGCCTTCAATGAGGTTGATCTCACCGATGAAATCAGCGACCCAGCGCGAGGTCGGCCGCTCATAAATCTCTTGCGGAGTTGCGACTTGAACGAGCCGGCCGTGATCCATGACCGCGATCCGGCCGGCGACTGTCATCGCCTCCTGCTGGTCGTGAGTGACAATGACAAAGGTGAGACCGAGGCTTTCCTGCAGCTGCATCAACTCGAACTGCGTCTCGCTGCGCAGCTTTTTGTCGAGCGCGGCAAGCGGTTCATCGAGCAGCAGAACGCGCGGACGTTTGATCAGCGAACGAGCAAGCGCGACGCGCTGGCGTTGGCCGCCGGAGAGGTGCTGCGGCTTGCGCTTGGCGAATCCCTCGAGCCGGACCAGCGCTAGCATCTCATCAACCCGTGAGGCGATTTCAGCCTTGGGAAGTGCTTCCTGCTTGAGCCCGAACGCGACATTGCCCTCGACCGTGAGATGCGGAAACAAGGCGTAGCTCTGGAACATCAGGTTGATCGGCCGCCGGTAGGGCGGAACGGTTGTCAGCTCCGCCCCATCGAGCAGAATGCGCCCGTCGTCCGGCATCTCCAATCCGGCTAGGAGGCGCAACAGCGTGGTCTTGCCGCAGCCCGATGGGCCGAGTAGCGCGAAAAATTCCCCGGAAAATATGTCGAGCGAGACTCGCTCGACCGCAGTCGCGGTGCCGAATCGCTTGCTCACACCATCGAAGCGCACCAGGGGCCGCGCGGCAGGATCCGCCCAGGGCGCGAACATTCGGCGTGGACCTCGGCGCTGCGGCTGGTTGGTCGTATGGCCCCCGTATCCCATGCGGCCACGCTAACGGCACATCGCGCGCGGCTCAACGCCGCAGGCCGCTTCAGATGGTCAAGCTCGGCTCAGCGTACGCGCGACCGCATCACGCCAGCCCGACCACTTGCGTTCACGTGTGGCGGCGTCCATGCGCGGCTCGAACCGCTGCGCGCGCTTCCACATCGCGGCAAAGCTTGGCAGGTCCGGACACAAATCCGCGGCGCGGCCCGCCAGGTAGGCGGCGCCGAGCGCGGTGGTCTCCATTACCAGGGGACGCTCGACGGGCGTTGCCAGAATGTCGGCGACGAATTGCATGGCCATATCGCTCGCCGCCATGCCCCCGTCGACCCGCAGGACCGAGGTCGCGCCGGCCGCCGGCCAGTCGGCGTGCATGGCCTCGAGGAGGTCGCGGGTCTGGTAGCCAACCGCCTCGAGGATCGCGCGCGCCAGCTCGGGCGTGCCCGATTTGCGCGTGAGTCCGTAGATGGCGCCTCGCGCTTGCGCATCCCACCACGGCGCCCCGAGCCCGACGAAGGCGGGCACGAAGTAAACTTCATCCGCTGGGTCGGCAGCGGCAGCGAGCGCGTTCACATCTGGCGCCGCCGCGATCAGCTTGAGCTCATCTCGCAACCATTGCACCGCTGCCCCGGCAATAAAGATCGCGCCTTCGAGGGCGTAGGTACGCTTACCCTCGAGCTGGTAGGCGATGGTGGTGAGAAGACGGTTCTTGGAGACAATCGGCTGATCGCCGGTATTGAGCAGCGCAAAGCAACCGGTGCCGTAGGTCGACTTCACCATGCCGGGCGAAAAGCAGCTCTGCCCCACTGTCGCGGCCTGCTGGTCTCCTGCAATGCCTAGGATGCGAATTTGGCCACCGAAAAGATCGGTCGTTCCGAAGTCGCCCGCGCAATCGCCGATCGGCGGCAGCAAGACTGGTGGCACGCCGAATAATTCGCATAGCTCGGCATCCCAGCTTCCCGCGCGGATGTCCATCAGCAGGGTGCGCGCAGCATTGGTGGCGTCGGTCGCATGCACTTTGCCGCCGGTAAGCCGCCACAAGAGGAAACTGTCGACAGTCCCGAACGCAAGCCGGCCATCCTGCGCGGCGGCCCGCGCCCCCTCCACATGATCGAGCAGCCAACCGATCTTCGTTGCTGAGAAATAGGGAT
>VAZQ01000251.1:9287-13841 GCA_005883115.1 Alphaproteobacteria bacterium
CCCGCCCGCAGTGCCGCGCAAGCATCCGCCGTGCGCCGATCCTGCCAAACGATGGCATTGTGGATAGGACGACCCGTAGCGCGCTCCCAAACAATCGTAGTCTCGCGCTGGTTGGTGATGCCGAGGGCGGCGATTTGTCTCGCCTGGACGCCAGCGCGGGCGATCGCCGCGCGCACGGTCGCAAGCGTCGTCGACCAAATGTCCTCGGGATTGTGTTCGACCAAACCGGGAGCCGGATAGAGCTGGGGAAATTCCTGCTGCGCAGTCGCCACCGGCGTGAAGCCGGTATCGAATAGGATTGCGCGCGTCGAGGTCGTGCCCTGATCGATCGCAAGAAGGTAATCGGGCAAATTCGCTCCCCTGCAGCGCCCGTGACGATCGCGAGCGGGCGCCAGCGCTCACGTATCACATCGCCGGCGTATCGGTCGACGGTGCACGCGGCTTCTGTGAGGCTCCGGTCCCACAAACACAAGGATGTGTCATGCGCCACCGGCCATAGCCGCCATGATATTTGCCAAGCGCGCGCGTTCTTCAGACGAAAAACGCAAGCCCAGCTTTGTGCGCCGCCAGAGCACATCGTCCGCGGTCTGCGCCCATTCCTGCTCGACGAGGTATCGCACCTCTGAGGCCGTGAGGTCCGCGCCAATGCAGGGTCCGAGCTCCTCCAAGCTGCGAGCGGGGCCGAGTACGCGTTCGACCCGCGTGCCATATGCGCGCACCAGGCGCATCACGTGCGCCTCGTTCAGGAACGGCCGCGATTTCCGCGTCATTGCCGCGAGCGCCTCGATACCGTCATGACGGAAATCGCCGCCAGGCAGATGCGACCCTTTGGTCCAGGCTGGTCCGGCCTCGACGATGTGCCCAAGGCGGTCGACCGCCTCTTCGGCAAGGCGCCGGTAGGTCGTGATCTTGCCGCCGTAAACGTTCAGCAGCGGTGCCTCGCCGTGCTGTTGATCGAGCGCCAGGACATAATCGCGGCTGACGTCCTGCGCCTTACTGGAGCCGTCGTCGTAGAGCGAGCGAACGCCGGCGAATGACCAAACCACGTCGGCCGGATCCAATCTCGCGCTAAAGTGCTGGTTGGCAACGCCGCAGAGGTAGGCGATTTCGTCGAGGGCGGGTGCGATGCCGCTTGGGTCTCCGGAAAAAGCTGCGTCCGTGGTTCCGATCAACGTGAAATCCCGCTCGAACGGCAGCGCGAACACAACCCGCCGGTCGCGCGTCTGCACGATATAGCCACGATTGTGCTCGAAGAGGCGCCGCACCACGATGTGACTGCCCTTGTCGAGTCGCGCCGGCAAGGGAGCACTATCGCGCAGAACGCCGTTCGCGAAGAGTTTCAGCCAAGGGCCAGTGGCATTGACGAGAACACGGGCGGTCGCAAGATCGCGCCGGCCTCGGGCATCGAGCACTAGGCGCCATTCGACGCCGCGCTCCGCCCCGATGCAGCGCGTGCGGGTGCGAATCACAGCACCGCGCTCAGCAGCGTCGAGCGCGGTGAGCACCACGAGACGCGAGTCGTCGGCAAAGCAATCGGAATATTCGAAGCCGCGTCCGCGACGGTGCCTGAGCGGCGCCCCGAGCGGATCATGTGCGAGGTCGACGACGCGGGCCGGAGGAAGGATTTGCCGCCCCCCGAGGTGATCATAGACGAACAGTCCGAGGCGCAGCATCCAGGCTGGACGCAGGCCTGGTTCGATCGGCAGCACGAAGCGCATGGGCCGGATCAAGTGCGGCGCCATGCGCAGCATCACTTCGCGCTCGAGAAGTGCCTCGCGCACCAGCCGCAGCCATCCCTCCTCGAGATAGCGAAGCCCGCCATGAACCAGTTTCGTCGAGGCGGACGATGTTCCCGACGCGAGGTCGTTCTGCTCGACCAGCAGAACGCGCAAGCTCCGCCCTGCGGCGTCGCGGGCAATGCCGGCGCCATTGATGCCACCGCCCACAACAGCGAGATCGAACTCGGCCATGCGCGTTCCATTCAGCTCGAGAGGTGAGCATGGCGTGCCGGAGAAGCGGCCTCAAGATATGTGGCTCACGATCCGCCTTGCATCGGTGAATGCATGGCCGATGATGCAATCGCGTTTGCACAGCAATGGGAGACGAGGATGGACTATCGTGACCGCCACGTCATCGTCACCGGCGGAACCGGCGCGCTGGGGACCGCCACGGTCGCCGCGCTCATCGACGCCGGTGCCGTCTGCCACGTGCCCTACATCGACCAAGCGGAAGCCGACCGTTTTCCGTTGCGCAACCATGCCAATGTCGATTTCGTCGCCGACGTCGATCTCAGTCAGGAATCCTCGGTCGCCAAGCTTTACGCCACCGTGCCGAAACTCTGGGCTTCAATCCACATCGCAGGGGGTTTTGCCATGGCCCCAATCGCCACGACCGCAAAATCGGACTTGATGAAGCAGGTCGACATGAACTTGGTCACGGCGTTCCTCTGCTGCCGGGCCGCTGTCATCGCCATGACCGCCACCGGCGCGGGCGGGCGCATCCTCAATGTGGCGACGCGTCCCGCGCTCGAGTGGCGCGCGGGCGCCGGAATGACCGCCTATACCGCTACCAAAGCAGCGGTCGCTGCGCTCACCGGGGCGTTGGCCGAAGAGGTCGTGAAGTCGGGCATTCTGGTGAATGCGATCGCGCCTTCGACTATGGACACCCCTGCCAATCGCAAGGCCATGCCCGACGCCGACCCTGCCACCTGGGCCAAAGTCGAGGACGTAGCCGCGACGATCCTGTTCCTGGCTTCGCCAGCCAATCGCGTCACCCGCGGTGCCGTCGTGCCGGTTTACGGGCGAGGTTAACGCGAGGATGCCATCCGCGCCGCTATGCCGAATTACTCTCCCGCTGGGACAGCATCACGCGCGGGCGTACGCAGGAGCCGCGTCACGGCTGTCGCAGCCACGATGGCATGCTGCTGTGCGTACGCTTCGTGGTTCTGCTCGATGTCCTCCAGATCGTACAGATAATTGACCATCAGCCCATGGGATTGTTGCAGCGCTCGGTCCGACGTGTCGGCGAGGAAGTTGAGCCGCTCGAGGCGCGCGCCGTTGCCGAGATGGAAGCGAGCGACCGAATCAAGGGGCGTGCCGCGGGAGGAGCGCGCGCGCAGATAATACCAGGCGGCCGCGCGCAGCAGTGGCTCTTGAATCATGTCAGTGGCCGCCTCGTCGCGCCACCAGTCCGGTCGGTCGAGAGCGGCAAGCGCCGCGAGATCCTCGGCACCGAGCACAACCGATCCCTCATTCGCGCGCTCGCGCTTGAGCCATTCCGCGAAATTCGGGGCGGGCGAGAGCGTGATGAAGGTCGCCAGGCGGGGAATTTCACGGCTGACCTCTTCGACCACCTGCTTGATCAAGAAATGGCCGAAGGACACACCGGCAAGCCCGCGCTGGCAATTGGAGATTGAATAGAACACCGCGGTCGTGGCTCGCTCGGGTTCGATCCGGTCGCGTTTTGCCGATAGAATCGGATTGATCGCCGCCGGGATACCACGGGTAAGCGCGACTTCCACGAAGATCAGCGGTTCGTCGGCCAGCGCCGGATGGAAGAAGGCGTAGCAACGTCGATCGGGGGAATCGATGCGCGCGCGCAGGTCGTTCCAGTCGTGGATCGTATGCACCGCCTCGTAGCGAATGATCTTCTCCAACAGGTTCGCCGGTGTCGACCAATCGATGCTCCTGAGCACGAGGAAGCCGCGGTTGAACCAGGATGAGAACAGGTGCAGGAAGTCGTCGTCGATCACCGCGAGATCGTCGCGATGGTCCATCGCGTCCATCAGTTGCTCGCGCATACGCACCAGCGCCGCGGTTCCGCCGGGGGCGAGATTGAGGCGCCTAAAAAGCTCCAGCCGCCTCGGCTCGGAGGCGCGGTGGACGTTCGAGGCCGCGGCGTCAGAGGGCGCGGTGAGATAGGCACTCGCCGCGGCGCTCAGTCGGCTGCGGTCTGGGCCGAAGCGCCTCGCCAGCGCCTCGAAGAAGGCGATGCGCGAGCCGGTCTTCAAATCCCCGTAGCGTGAGAGGATTTCTCGCGCTAGCGCGACCCCCGACGCTTCGCCACGCCCGGAGAGCAGATCCTCACAGAGCTGGGCGAGGCTCTCCGACCGTTGCTCGGCGACGCCGCGCCGGTCGCGGGTGCGGTCGATGAGCGCGCGGCCTCGCTCGGCAATCGACTGCAGCATGTCGCTGAAGGAAGAGGTGCTCACGGGCCCATCTCTCAGCCGGTTGGAGGATAGATAAGGTTGCCCTGACAAATTCACAAATCGTGCCAAATCGCTGGCGTCCGCAGGCTATGGACAAGCCGGGTGCGGCGGGCCACAGAAACGGCTGTTTTTCGCCATCGCGGGCGCTGCTCGCCCGAAGGAGGAGTGATGGCCGGGCCTTTGGCCGGACTACGCGTACTCGAGCTTGCCCGTATCCTGGCCGGGCCCTGGGCCGGGCAGATTCTCGCCGACCTGGGTGCCGACGTCATTAAGGTCGAGCGTAAAGGCAGCGGGGACGATACGCGCGGCTGGGGCCCGCCCTTCGTCGAGGCGACGGAGGGGGGCCA
>VAZQ01000557.1 GCA_005883115.1 Alphaproteobacteria bacterium
AAGGCAAATGACTCCTGCTTCATAGGGCCGAACGAAAGCCGCGAGATTGTCAATCGCGGCAACGATGTCGTCACGATGCTGGTCGCGGTCTCGACGCCACAACAGTGACGCCGATGGGGCAGTGCGCGGCACCATATTGCATCATGCGCGGGCTTGACCCATGCATCCAGCTTCTTGCGAATAGGATGGATTGCGGGGCATAAGCGCGTTTGCGCGCGTCTTCGACGCGCTATGCCCGGCAATGACGACGGGAACACGTTTGTCGTATGCGAGTGAGCCATGTCCGAGGACTTCCTGAAGAATCCGCTTTCCCTGTTCGAGATTCGCGGCAAGACCGCGATCGTCACTGGCGCGACCGGCGCCTTTGGCGCGCTTGCGGCGAAGGTGCTCGCGGCTGCGGGCGCCAATGTCGTGCTCTGCGCCAATAATGCTGCCGAGCTGAAAAAAGTCGCAGCCGAATGCGAACAGCTCGGCGGGAAAGTCGAGCCCGTCGCCAAGCGCCCTAGCTCGGAAGCAAATTGCGACGCGATCGTCGCCGGCGCGGTCAGCAGATTCGGACGCGTTGATATTCTCGTCGTCGCCTCCGGACAGAACAAGGTCTCCAAGATCGTCGACCAGAAGCCGGAAGACTTTCTCGACGTCATGGATGCCAATGTGACGCAAACCTGGTTGATCGCGCGCGCGGCGGGGCGGCAGATGCTCAAGCAGGGCCAAGGCGGCAAAGTGATTCTGATGTCGTCGGCGCGCGGCCTTTTGGGCCATCCGGCCGGAGCGCGGCCTATTAGGCCATCCGGCTGGATACACGGCCTATTGCGCGTCGAAGTCGGCGGTCGACGGCATCACCAAGGCGCTCGGCTGCGAATGGGGCGACACCGGTATCACCGTGAACGCGCTGGGGCCGACCGTGTTTCGCTCGCCGCTCACCCAATGGATGTTCGAGGACAGCGAACGCTCGCGCGAGGTACGCAAGGGGTTCCTCACCCGTGTCCCGAAAGGGCGTCTCGGCGAGCCATCCGATCTCGCCGGTCCATTATTGTTCCTCGCATCCAAGGCATCGGACTTCTACACTGGGCATATCCTCTACGCCGACGGTGGCTACACCGCGGGTTGACCATGGCAAAGGCGCGCATCGCCGTTATCGGTGCCGGACTCATGGGCCATGGCATCGCCCAGGTGTTCGCGCTCAGCGGCCACGACGTGTCGATCCACGATTCGGTTGCAGCCAACCTTGATAGCGTCAAGCCGCGCATTCTCGCCAATCTTCGCGGGCTAGGTGATGACGTTGCCGCAGTCGACCGTGTGCAGCCGACCGGCGATCTCGCCGCCGCGGTGCACGAGGCGGACTATGTCGTCGAGGCTGTGCTCGAAGACTTGGCGCTGAAGCAGAGGCTGTTCCTCGAGGTCGAGAGGAACGTGCGGCCGCATACAATCCTCGCCAGCAACACTTCGGTGATCCCGATCACCAAGATCATGGAGGGCTTGCGCGACCGCTCGCGTGCGCTCGGTACCCATTGGTGGAATCCGCCGTACCTCGTCCCGCTTGTAGAGGTGGTCGGCACGCAATGGACGTCGCAGCAGGCGATCGACTGGACCATCGATCTGCACAAGGCCGCCGGCAAAATGCCGGTGCATGTGAAGAAGGATGTGCCCGGTTTCGTCGGCAACCGCCTTCAGCACGCGTTGTGGCGGGAGGCGGTCGCGCTGGTGGAGCGCGGGATTTGCGATGCGCAAACCGTCGATACCGTGGTCAAGGCGAGCTTCGGCCGACGTCTGGCCGTTTTGGGCCCGCTCGAGAACGCCGATCTCGTCGGCACCGATTTGACGCTCGCCATCCACAAAACCGTCCTGCCCGACATCGACAGCCGGCCGCACCCTTCGCCGTATCTTGAAGCGCTGGTCGGGGCTGGCAAGCTCGGTTTCAAATCGGGCGAAGGCTTTCGCGCATGGAGCGCCGAGGCGCAGGCTGCGTTGCGCGCCAATGTGCTGCACCATCTCAAGGACGCTCGGGCGGCGGATATGGATGCGTAGCCGAACGCGAAACGGGAGGCTGATATGAGCAACGATGCATCGCAGGGTCTTAGCTCCGGGATTTCGCGCCGAGGGCTGGTCCGCGCCGGCTTCGGCGCGATCGCAGCACCGGCGGTGCTGCGGATCATTCCCGCCAACGCCCAGAGCCGCGTCATCAAAATCGGTCACGTCAGCCCGAAGACGGGGCCGCTCGCCGGCTTCGGCGAGGCGGATGGTTTCATCCTCGAGCAGGTCCGCGGCATTCTGGCCACCGGGTTGCAGAGTGGCGGGCGCAGCTACCAGGTCCAGATCATCAGCAAGGACAGCCAATCGAGCGGCAGCCGCGCCGCCGAGGTCGCCTCGGAGCTGATTCTCGGCGACAAAGTCGATCTGATCGTCGCGTCGGCGACCCCCGACACAACCAATCCGGTCGCCGATCAGGCCGAGGTTAACGAGGTCCCCTGCATCACCACGAATTGTCCCTGGCAGCCCTATTTCTTTGGACGCAAGGGCGATCCTGCCAAAGGCTTCACCTGGACGTACCATTTCTTCTGGGGACTCGAAGACGTGATCGGCGCGTTTCTTGCGCTGTGGGACTCGGCACCAACCAACAAGATCGTGGGCGGGTTATTTCCGAACGACGCTGATGGCAACGCCTGGGGCGATCCGCAACGCGGTTTGCCGCCGGCGCTCGCCAAAGCTGGCTACCGGCTCACCGATCCCGGCCGCTATCAGCTCATGAACAACGACTTCACCTCACAAATTTCGGCGTTCAGGGCGGTCAATGCCGAGATCGTCACAGGCAATATGATTCCGCCCGACTTCGCCACCTTCTGGTCACAAGCAGCGCAACAAGGCTTCCGGCCGAAGATCGTCACCATCGGCAAGGCGCTGCTGTTTCCCTCCGTCATCGAGTCGCTTGGCGCGCGCGGTAATGGGCTCACCACCGAAATCTGGTGGACGCCGAACCATCCGTTCAGGTCCGGTCTTACTGGTCAGAGCGCGAAAGAACTAACCGATGCCTA
>VAZQ01000558.1 GCA_005883115.1 Alphaproteobacteria bacterium
TGTATTTTCCATCACCGCAGCGGCTTGACGATCTTCAGCAGACCTCGTAGGGCGCAATAAGCGAAGCGCATTGCGCCGTCAGGCTGCCCGTCTCATCGTTTTCCCCGGACATGGCGACGCAATTTTTCCGCAAGGCTGGCTGGGCCAATTTGAACTATTTTGCGAGGCATGAATGGCGCAATGCGCTTCGCTTATTGCGCCCTACTGCAACGTGCCGCGCCGCATCGGCACTCACTCCACTTTCGCGCCCGAGAGCTTGACCACCCGCGCCCACTTCTCGGTTTCGCTCGCAAAAAATTTGGCGAAATCGGCGGGCGAGCCGGGCAGCGGCGTGCCGCCGAGCTCGGCGATGCGCGCCTTCATCCGGGGGTCGGCGAAAGCTGCATTGAGTGCTTGATTGAGCCGCTCGACGATGTCCGCGGGTGTGCCGGCGGGTGCGGCGATGCCGTACCACGCGCTCGCCTCGTAGCCCGGCAGGACATCCGCCACGGTCGGAAGCTCCGGCATCGCCTGCGAGCGCGTCGCCGAGGTGACCGCGAGCGCGCGCAGCTTGCCGGCGCGTATCAATTCGATGGAGGCGGGCAGGTTGTCGAAGGTCACATGCACTGCGCCGGTCATGAGATCGGCGTAGCCGCCAGCCGCGAGCCCGCGATAGGGCACGTGCAGCATGTCGACGCCGGCCATCGCCCTGAACAATTCGCCGGACATGTGAATGGTCGTGCCGACGCCCGAGGATGCAAACATCAGCTTTCCCGGATTGGCCTTCGCGTAGGCAATGAACTCGGGAACCGTGTTGATCGGAACCGTCGGGCTGACCTCCATCACATTGGGCACGCGCATGAACGATGCCACCGGGGCGAGGTCGCGCAACACGTTGAAGCTCAGGTTTTTGTAAAGCGAGGCGTTGATGGCGTTCGCAACGTTGAGCTGGATGAGCGTGTATCCGTCGGCGGGCGCCCGCACCACTTGCTCGGTGGCGAGATTGCTGGAGGCGCCGACCCTGTTCTCGACGACGAACTGTTGCCCGAGCCGATCGGACAGCCATTGCCCCATCAGCCGCGTGGCGATATCGCCGCCGCCGCCGGGCGCAAAGCCGACGACAAAGCGCACCGGCCGTGTCGGGTAGACTTGGGCCCAACTCCTGCGTGAGGCCGCCGGCAGCGCGGCAGTCCCGGCGATGAGACGCAGAAGCGCGCGGCGGGCAAGCGTCATGATGACCCCCTAAGTGGTTCGGTGACCAACACTAGCAGGGCGCTGCAAAAACGACGAGCGCCCGACATCATGTCTTCACCGCCACGATACCCTCGATCTCGACCGAGATCTGGTTCGGCAGCATGGCGTTGCCGACCGCGGAGCGGGCATGCCGTCCGGCTTCGCCGAACACTTCGACAAATAAGTCGGAGCAGCCGTTAATGACCTTTGGCGAGTCATTGAAATTCGGCACTGCGTTGACCATGCCGAGCAGTTTGACGATGAAGTCGACGCGATCGAGCGAACCCAGTGCGTCGCGCATAGCAGCAAGAAGTCCAAGTCCGACGAGTCGAGCGCGCCGGTAGCCTTCATCGACGCTGATGTCGGCGCCGAGCTTGCCGGTCAATGCTGCGCCTTTCTCATCGCGCGGGCCTTGGCCGGCCAGGAACAAGAGGTTGCCTGCGAGTCGATAGGGTAGATAATTGGCGGCCGGCTTGGGCAGTACCGGCAGCACCAGGCCAAGCTCCTTCAATCGCGCTTCCGCACTCATGGGTTTCTCCATTCGGTATTGGCAGCGGCGAGGCACAATTCTCGCGCTAAGACGTGCTACATCTCAATAGAAACGGCATGGCCCTGTCGTGGGAAGGTGGCTCATGAAACGACGCGAGTTCCTGGCATGTCTTGGCAGCGCGGCCATCTGGCCGCTCGCCGCGCGCGCGCAGCAGCAGGCGATACCGGTGATCGGCGTCCTTGGCGTTACATCGTTCGAGAATAATACGGACCGTCTTCGTGCGTTTCGCTCCGGCCTGAAGGAGACCGGCTATGTCGAGGGCGAGAACGTAACAATCGAATACCGGTGGGCGGAAGGTCAATTTGAGCGGCTGCGCGTCCTGGCGGGTGAGCTCGTTGGCCGACAGGTCTCGGTAATCGCTTCAACCGAAGGGACGACTACGGCATTCGCGGCCAAGGAGGCCACCGCGAGCATCCCAGTTGTGTTCATCGTCAGTGACGACCCTGTCAGACTCGGGCTTGTCGCCAGCCTGGCCCGGCCGGGCGCGTCACCGGCCTGTCGATGCAATATACTGATCTTGCTTCCAAACGACTCGAACTCTTGTGCGAGGTAATTCCCGGCCTCCGCCGGTTGGCGGTGATGGCCAATGCCAATTATCCCGCCGCCGTGCTGGAAATGGGCGAGGTTCAAACAGCGGCCCGCACGCTCGGGCTTGAAGTTGCTACATCTGAAATCCGGCGAGCGGAAGATATCGCTCCCGCCATCGAGGCACTCAAGGGTCGTGCGGAGGCGCTTTACGTCGTGGGCGACGCGCTCGTAGGTGCAAACTGGATTCGTATAAACACTTTGGCGAGTGGCGCGCGAATACCGACAGTGCACGGTAACCGAGAGGCCGTCGTAACGGGAGGTCTGATGTCCTATGGACCAAATTTCCCGGACCAGTTCCGGCGCGCCGCCGACTACGTCGACAAGATTTTGCGCGGGACGAAGCCAGCCGACCTGCCGGTGCAGCAACCGACCAAGTTCGAATTCGTCATTAATCTCATCACCGCCAAGGCGCTCGGCATAGAAGTGCCGCCGCCGCTGCTCGCCCGCGCCGACGAGGTGCTCGAATAAAAGTCGGTTTGCTGCGGTGCATGAGTCCGGTTCTGGCAGCGACTTGCGCCGCAGCCGCGCAGCTCATTTCCGCAAGACTGGGCGGGCGAATTCGACGTATTCGGCGAGGCATGTGGCGCAATGAGCTTCGCTTATTGCGCCCTACGTGCCGAATTTCGGAAGCAATTGGAGCGAAGCCGGATATGCCGCGATGGGTTGGACGCGCGTCGATTTGGGGCCTCACTCCACCTGGATGTTGGCTGCGCGGATCACCTTGCCCCACTTCTCGGTTTCGTCGGCGATGAATGTGCCGAAGGCGCTGGACGTCATCGGCGTCGGATCGATGCCCAAGCCGGCAAGCCGCGCCCTTATAGCCGGATCGGCCGCAACGGCGTTGACCGCTTTGTTGAGCGTCTCGACCACCTCGGCCGGCGTCTCTTTCGGCGCGCCGACGCCATACCATTGGCTCGCCTCGTAGCCGGGCACGAATTCGGCAAGGGCCGGAATATCCGGCAGCGCATCGGAGCGCGTCGCGCTTGTCACGGCGAGCGCGCGCAGCATGCCGCTTCTCACGTACTGGAAGGATGAGGATATGGTGCTGAAAACGACTTGCACCTGCCCGCTGAGCAAATCGGGAACGTAACCGCCGCGATACGGAACGTGGACCAGGCTGACCCCGGTCAGCATCTTGAACAGTTCGCCAAAGATATGGGAGACGGAGCCGCTGCCGGACGATCCCATATTGATCTTGCCCGAATTGGTCTTCGCGTAGGCGATGAATTCCGAAACCGTCTTGGCCGGAACGGATGGATTGACCACCATGAGATAAGGGCCGCCGCCAATGCTCGCGACCGGCGCAATATCGCGGATGAAATCGAAATTGAGCTTCTTGTAGAGCGTCGCGTTCACCGCGTTCGAGAGGCTGGCAAGCAGCAGCGTGTAGCCGTCAGGCATTGCCCGCACGACGGATTCAGTGCCGATATTGCCGCCGGCGCCGGTTCGATTCTCGATCACGAATGGCTGCCCGAGCTGCTGCGATAGCGATTGACCCACGAGGCGGGCGACGGTGTCGCTTGCTTGGCCGGCAGGAAAGGGAACGATGATCCGCACCGGCCGGGCCGGATAGGCTTGCGCCCACGTCATGCGCGCGGCCGCCGGCAGCGCGGCACTCGCGGCGATGAGGCGCAGAAGCGCGCGGCGAGAGAGCTGCATGGTAACCCCTAAGGCGGCTCAGCGACCGAGACTAGCAGGGCGTTGCAATAACGACGAGCGCGCCCCACCCGATGACCCTGCGCGGGCGCCGCTCGTGAGCACGCGCCTAAATCCGAGCCTCTTCAAAGTGCCGAGCTTCTCAGAATTCGTAGGGCGCAATAAGCGAAGCGCATTGCGCCATTCATGCCTCGCTGAATTCACCGGTCGCGTCGAATTCGCCCGCCCCGTGTTGCGGAATATTTCTGCCCCCTCGCGGTGAAGCATGTGACGAGCGGCCAGACGGCGCAATGCGCTGAGACGGCGCGGGACTCTTCCAGATTGAGCCCGTAGGGCGCAATAAGTGAA
>VAZQ01000559.1 GCA_005883115.1 Alphaproteobacteria bacterium
CGCTGCGAGATCGCCATTGAGATAACCGGCCTCATCGACCAGATCGATGAGGTATTGGCCGATCATGCGGCGGGCCGGATCGGCGATGCTGAGCGCGAGCTGCTCGGCCAGATGGTCGGCGAGCGTAGTCTCGGTCGAGACGAAAGCTTCGAGATTGTAGTCGGTATTGTCGCGCCCGCCCGTCCCCGTGCCGGCCCATTCGGAGTAGCCCATCGGCCCCTCGCCGTTGCCACGCGAGAGCGCAGCATCGGCATCGGCGGGAGCAACGTCGTCGATGTCGAGGGCCGGCTGATCTGGGGCTGCCT
>VAZQ01000560.1 GCA_005883115.1 Alphaproteobacteria bacterium
GCTCCATCCAGTCCGCCACGGCGGGCTCGGGCGAGATGTCAGCGTTGGCGACATCGCCGGCCCCGTCGTCCTCTCCAGCTCGCTCGAGCAGAGGATTGCGTTCGAGCTCCCCTTCCACATACGCCGCCAAGTCCAGATTGGAGAGCTGCAGCAGCTTGATGGCCTGCATCAGCTGCGGCGTCATTACGAGGGCATGGCTCTGCCGAAGCTCGAGTCTCTGGGTAAGCGCCATGGGGCTTCTGGAGCGGCTGTCCTGCTCAACCAAATTCGATCGCAAGCGCGAGGGGCGCTTGGTCCGATTCTTGCTTATCGCGATTCTTGCTTATCGTCTTCGTGGCCCGCTGTATACCAGGATGAGGGGGCGAGCGCTAAGCACGCGGGCGGGCGCGCATAACAGCGGGGACAAACCGCTAGACGCGGAATTCTTCGCCAAGATAGAGGCGGCGGACCTCAGGATCGTTCACGATATCGTCCTTGCGGCCCTCCATGAGGACTTGGCCCGAATAGATGATGTAGGAGCGGTCGGTGAGGTCGAGCGTCTCGCGGACGTTGTGGTCGGTGATGAGCACGCCAATGCCGCGGTTGGTCAAACGCCGCACGAGCCTTTGGATTTCGACCACGGCTTTCGGGTCGATGCCGGCGAACGGCTCGTCCAGCAGCATGTAATTCGGCCGGCTCGCGAGCGCGCGGGCGATCTCGACCCGGCGCCGCTCTCCGCCCGAAAGCGCGATCGAGGGCGTCTTGCGATGACGCGTGATCTCGAATTCATCCAGCAGCGCATCGAGATCGGCCTCGCGGCGACGGCGGTCCGACTCCACAACCTCGAGAACCGCGCGGATATTGTCTTCCACATTGAGCCCGCGAAAGATCGATGCTTCCTGCGGCAGATAGCCGATGCCGAGCCGCGCGCGCTGATACATCGGAAGGTGAGTGACCTCGTGTCCGTCGAGTTCGATATGGCCGCGATCAGCCTTGACCAGCCCGGTAATCATGTAGAACGCCGTGGTCTTGCCGGCGCCGTTGGGTCCCAGTAGCCCGACCGCCTCACCGCGGCGCACGTAGACACTCACGCCGTCGACCACGCGGCGGCCCCCGTAGCTCTTTTGGAGCTTGTGCGCGGCCAGATAGCCGCGCGAGGGCTCCTGCCGGACGGCTTCTCGGCGCGCCCGAGGCCGGGTGGGAGAGGCCTTTTTGCTACGGGCAGCCGGCATGGGGCCGCCCAGGTTCGTCAGGCCAATATCCTGCCAGGCGCCGTTGCCCGCTTTGCGTTGAGGCCGAGGCGCGCGACGGTGTCGAAACAACGCGAAAATGTTGAGCACGCCTCCGTCCTTAAAGCCCTGAGCCGAGTGGAACAGGCCGCACCCTCTTATCACCCTCGGAGGCCGATTGCGGCCGTGCCGATCAAGCGACGAGGGCCGGCATATTCCAAACTGCTTTCAATTCATGTCTGTCGCGTCGCAGGCCGGCCGCTCGGCTGCGCGCGAGAAGACCCGCGACGTCATCTTTTCTCTGCCGTGTTACTTTTCTCCGCGGCGTTATTTTTCTCTGCAGTGCTATTTTTCTCTGCCGTGTTGTTTTTTTCCGCACTGTTGCGCGGATCAGGAGGGGCTCGCGGCCCGGCTTGAAATATGCCATCGACCCGGCCGCCGTCCATTTTCGACACGCCGCTGGTGAGATCGACCGTTAACCGCTGTCCGCGCAAGACGTCTGCGCCCCGCGTCACTACGACGTTGCCGACCAGCGTGACGGTGTTTTCCCGCATGTTGAAAGTGGCGCTGTCCCCGGTCGCATTTTGATCTTTTTGCACCACGACGACGTTGCCTTTGGCCTCGATACGACGGATTTGCCGGTCGCCGCTGGGCCCCGGCTCGGCCGTCTTGACGGCGCGCGCACCGGTTTCCTCTTCGTAAAAAACGACGAGCACCTTGCAATGCATCTCGGTGTCGCCCTGCAGCACGTACACGTCGCCGGTGAAGGTCGCCATCTTGTCTTTGTCGCGAAACTCCAGCGAAGCCGCCCGGATCTTCACCGGCTCGTCGCGGTTCTGCGAGAAGCCCTGCAGCGCATTCGGCGGACCTTGATTTTTCTGTGCACTCGCCTGCGTTGCCACAATCGCGCAGGCAAAGATCATCGCGATGCCCGCAACGCGTGCGCGCCAATGCCGTGGTGCTGCCCACCGTCTCATTTTTTGCGCGCCCCTTCGCCGGCGCCCGAGGTCGTGCTGTCCAGCAATAAGGTGACAAACACGCCGTGATCGAAGCGCACGAGATCGCCGGACTCGGTCACCTCCATGCGATTGGCGGTGATGGTCCATGTCGCCGTCTTCACCTCGACCGGCTTTTCGGAAACGATCTTGCTCGCTCGAACGTCCACAACCGCTTCGTTGAGGAATGCCTGATACCCGCTCGAAGACGTGACCACGACG
>VAZQ01000561.1 GCA_005883115.1 Alphaproteobacteria bacterium
CTGATCGTGCGCGTCATTCGTCATCCTCGAGCGGTGCGTTTGCCTGGGCGCGCAGCGCGCGGAAAACAGCCTCGGGAGTAAGCGGAAGCGAGGTCAGGCGTACGCCGCAGGCGTCCTCGACGGCGTTGGCGATCGCGGGCGACACGCAAAAGGTCGCGGTCTCCCCGACGCCCTTGGCGCCGAACGGTCCGCTCGAGAGGTGCGAGTCGACGGCCTCGTTCTGCATCAGCTGCGGCACGTCGAGCATTGCCGGAATCTTGTAGTCGGCGAGTGAGGCGTTGGTCACCTGCCCGGCGTCGATGTGCATGTTTTCGAACATGGTGAAGCCGAGGTGCATCAGCACAGCGCCGGAAATCTGCGTCTCGACGATTTTTGGGTTCACCGGCCGGCCGCAGTCGACTGCGGTGACGAGCCGTGCGATGCGCACGTGCCCGGTCTCGGTATCGACCTCGACCTCCGCGCCCGAGGCGGCGCACATCCAGAACGGCGTCACGTTGTCGGTCAAACCTGTCGCCGGATCGGGCGGCACGTAATCCGGCTTGTACGTGCCGGTGCCCACGATATTGCCTGCCTGCATGCCGAATTTTTTCTTGAACAGGTCGGGCAGCGGAATGTTGCTGCCCTCGGGTTCGCCGACCTCGCGCGCCATTGCCTTGATCTTCGCGCGCGCCTCTTCGGCGGCAAGCCGCACCGCGTGACCCATGTGGTAGAGCGAGCGCGAGCCGAGCGTGCCCATATCGTAGGGCGTCACATCGGTATCGCGCGGCACGATCCGCACGGTTTCCGCGGGAATATCGAGCACCTCGCCGACGATCTGCGCCATCGCAGTGTCGGAGCCCTGTCCCATATCGATGGTGCCGCAATAGAGCGTGGTGCTGCCGTCGCCGGCGATGCTGAGGTTCGCGACCGAGGTGGTTGGGGAGATTACAGCCTTTATCGCCACGGCAACGCCGCGGCCGCGGCGCAGCGCGCCGCTGCCACGGGGAAGCGGCTTGCCCCAGTTGAGCCGCTCGGCGACGCGATCGAGCACGGGCTCGAGCTGAATCTCGCGAAGGATTTGGCCCGTTGCCTGCGGCCGTCCTTCCCGCAGGAGATTCTTGCGGCGGAACTCGATCGGGTCGAGCTTGAGCGCGCGCGCGATCATGTCGGTATGGCTTTCGTAGCCCCACACCAGTTGTGGGATGCCGAACCCGCGCAGCGCGCCGGCCGGTGGCAGGTTGGTATAAAGCGCGTAGGAGTCGACCCACACGTTATCGATGTCGTAGGGGCCGGAGGCGGTAAAGCCGGACTTCTGCGTCACGCGCGGGCCCACGTCGGCATAAGCGCCGCCGTTCCAGTACACCTCGCATTTGCGCGCGGTGATGCGCCCGGTTTTGTCGACGCCAGTCTTGATACGGAACGTGCTGGGGTGTCGCGTGATGGTGTAGAACTGCTCCTCCATGGTAAGCGCGACCTTCACCGGCCGTCGCACGATCATGGAGAGCGCGGTCGCAAGCGCTTCCATCTTTATATAGAGCTTCGCGCCGAAGCCGCCGCCGAGATAAGGGACTTTGATGCGCACGCGGTTCTCGGGCCAGCCGAGCAGCCGCGCGATCTCGGT
>VAZQ01000562.1 GCA_005883115.1 Alphaproteobacteria bacterium
TGGCAGCACCGAAAATGTCGGTGCCAGGGAGCGCGCGCCATGGAGCCGGTGAAGTTCGTCGCCGTCGACCGGGACGATCTCGAGGTCGTTTCCACCCACCTGCAGGATGCGCTGGTCAAGGTCTGCGACGTCCTCTGGCGCCCGCAGGAAAAGCGCGTGGTGGTCGCCCTGAGCCGTTTCGATTGGCTTTCGGCAGAGGGGACAAAACCCGAACTCAGACGCTGCCGATCGGCGCTGCGCTTCGAGCGCGTCAATTGCTGCAAATGCCGAAACGTGAACCCGGCCGGAAAAGGCGCAGTGCTCAACCTGCTCGCAGTCGAATTTGCCGAGACCGATCCGCCTGCCGGCATCGTGCGTCTCATTTTCTCGGGCGGGGGAACGCTGCGGCTCGAGGTCGAATGCCTGGAGGCCGAGCTCACCGATCTAGGTCCCTCTTGGCCGGCGGCCGCGCGTCCAATCCACATCGACGAAACGCCTGACCTGCGGGGTTGACGCCCCGTCGCGGCCAAGTCATTGACCGCCGATCCGGCCCGTGTGGTTCCGGTAGGACAGGGCCATGCCGATCCGCCTCGACCGCCGCGCGCCTGATTTCGCCGAGCGTTTCCACGCGTTTCTCGCCACCAAGCGTGAAGCGTCCGCCGATGTCGAGGCGGCCGCGCGCGCAATCATCGCCGATGTCGCGGCTCGCGGCGACCGCGCCCTGATCGAACTCACGCGCCGCTTCGACGGCTTCGATCTCGACCAACGCTGGCTCAAGCTGAGTGCCGACGAGATCGATGCCGCGTACGAGGTTTGCGAGGCGCGGGCGCTCGATGCCCTCGCACTCGCGCGCGATCGCATCGAGGCCTATCACCGGCGGCAGATCCCGGCGGACGAGCGCTTCATCGATCCGCTGGGCGTCGAGCTTGGGTCGCGCTGGACCGCAATCGAGGCCGTGGGCCTTTATGTGCCCGGAGGGAGCGCCGCCTATCCGTCCTCGGTGCTGATGAACGCCGTGCCGGCGAAGGTCGCCGGCGTGCCGCGGCTGGTGATGGCGGTGCCTGCGCCGCAAGGCAAGCTCGCGCCGCTGGTGCTGGCGGCGGCGAAGCTTGCCGGCATCGACGAGATCTATCGCATGGGTGGCGCGCAGGCCATCGCCGCCTTGGCATATGGCACGGAGACGATCGCGCCGGTCGCGAAAATCGTCGGTCCCGGCAATGCCTATGTCGCGGCGGCCAAACGTCTCGTCTTCGGCAAGGTCGGCATCGACATGATCGCCGGACCCTCGGAAGTCTTGATCCTCGCCGACAAGTCCGGCCATCCCGACTGGATCGCCGCCGATCTATTGGCGCAGGCCGAGCACGACGCGAGCGCCCAGTCGATCCTGATCACGGACGACGCTGCGCTCGCGGATGAGGTCGAGAAGGCGGTCGACGCGCAACTTCGCTCGTTGCCGCGCGCGTCCGTCGCCGCGGCCTCCTGGCGCGATTTCGGCGCTATCATCCTCGTCGGCGCACTCGAAGAGGCCGTGGCT
>VAZQ01000252.1 GCA_005883115.1 Alphaproteobacteria bacterium
CGCCGGGCGGCACATCGAACCAATCAACCAAGCGCGTCAGCAGAAAGCGCAGAGCCGCGCCGCGGGCGAGTAACGGAAGCGCATGTCGCTCCTGATCCGAGAGGGGGCGCACCTGCGCATAGGTCTGCAGCAGGCTCCTACCCTTGGTGACGTTATAGGAGTGGTCGCTCTCGAAGCACCAGGCGTTGAGACAAATTGCAACGTCATAGGCGAGCGCATCCGTGCAGGCAAAATAGAAGTCGATCAATCCCGAAAGCTTGTTGCCTAGGAAGAAGACGTTATCGGGAAAGAGATCGGCGTGAATTATGCCTAGTGACAATTTTGACGGCCATGCGTTTTCGAGATGTGAAAGCTCGGCAGCGAGGAAATACTCTAAGTCGGGCTGCACTTCGTTCGCACGTTGGCGGCAGTTCTCGTAAAGCGGCCGCCACCCATTGACCGAGAGCGCGTTGACGCGGCTGTGCTTGAAATCGAGCCCGGCGAGGTGCAGCCGCGCCAGCGCCTGGCCAAGCGCGCCGCAGTGCACCGGCGACGGCCGCCGAATCCACATGCCATCGAGGAAAGTGATCATCGCCGCCGGGCGACCGGCGACACGACCGAGCACCTCGCCGCGCTTGTTCTTGACCGGCTGCGGGCAGCTGATGCCACGCGCGTGCAGATGCTCCATCAAGCCGAGAAAAAACGGCAAGTCCTCGGCCGCGACGCGACGTTCATAGAGTGTAAGGATGAAGTAACCGCGGCTGGTGTGGACGAGGAAATTCGAGTTCTCCACACCTTCGGCGATGCCCTTATAGGCGAGTAGCTCCCCGACGTCGTAATCGGCGAGAAACGCCCCAAGCTCCTCCGCCACCACATCGGTGTAGACGGCCACGTTCATGCCCCATGCGCGTGTAGCCGATTGCTAAAGCAGTTTTCGGCAAGGTTGCGGCAACCTCTCTTCCTCATCCCCCGCCTCCTAGCAGGGGTCCACATCTTTTTTTGTGGTGGCGACAAAAACGTGGATGGCCGGGACGAGCCCGGCCATAACGAAGGAGGCGAGCCCTGCCGCGTGTGAGCTCATTCCGCCGCCTTGGGTCCGCGCAAGACCCGCGGCAGTGGGAAGAACATATCTTCGTCGGCGGTGGTGACGGTCTCCACCTTCACGGCATAGCGCTCGGCGAACGCGCCAATAACCTCCTCGACCAAGATCTCCGGAGCGGAGGCGCCAGCGGTAACACCGAGGCTTACGATCGAACCGAACAGCGACCAATCGATGTCTCTCGCGCGCTGCACCAGCGCCGCGCGCGGGCAGCCGGCGCGCTCGGCGACTTCCTTGAGGCGCTGGGTATTGGACGAATTGGGCGAGCCGACCACGACCATAGCCTCGACCATCGGCGCCACTTTCTTGACCACCTCCTGGCGGTTGGTAGTCGCGTAGCAAATATCTTCCTTGTGCGGCCCATGAATGTGCGGAAAACGAGCCTTCAGCGCTGCAATGATACCTGCGGTGTCGTCGACGGACAGTGTGGTTTGCGTAACATAAGCGAGTCGGCCGGGGTCGCGCGGCAGGAAACGCGCGACCTCCTCGACGGACTGAACCAGCGTGATCGCGCCCGCGGGAAGCTGCCCGACCGTTCCGACCACCTCGGGATGGTCGGCGTGGCCGATCAGCACGATCTCGCGACCACGCTTGTGGTGGATTTCGGCCTCGCGATGCACTTTGGTGACGAGCGGGCACGTTGCGTCCAGCGCGAACAGATTGCGTTTTTTCGCCTCTGCTGGAATAGACTTTGGCACGCCGTGAGCTGAAAAAATGACCGGCGCATCGCTGTCGGGAATCTCGTTGAGCTCCTCTACGAAGATGGCACCCTTGGCCTTGAGACTCTCGACCACGTAGCGATTGTGCACGATCTCGTGGCGCACATAGACCGGCGCGCCGTAGCGTGCGAGCGCCTGCTCCACCGTCTCGATGGCGCGCACGACTCCGGCGCAAAAGCCGCGCGGCGAGCACAGCAACACTGTCAGCGCAGGCTTGTGGTCGGGGGCTCCCGTCATTCAGACCTCGATCGGAAACGTCGCACTCGACATGGGCCTGTGGCCTGCGTCTGTCAAGCGAAGGCATGCGCCCATCGCTGCTCCGCTACTCGCCGCCCAGCCATGCCTCGTAGCGGGCACACAATTCCGTGGTGTGCGGCGCGGCGTCGTAATGGATGAGCGGCGCCAGCGCGCGACCGGCGGCTTTGAGGCGAGCGGCCATGTAGCGGTAAGGCTCGGGATAGGTTGAAAGCTCGCTCTCCGCGAACAGCTTTTGCAAGCCCTGCGACGGCTCGACGCGATCGAGCCGATCACGTTCGTACACGGCAGCGCGCTCCACAATCGCCCAGCGGCCGCCTCTTCGCTCAAGCCGGTCGAGGAAGCGGGCGTAGGACGTCAGATCGGTCAGCACGCCGCTGATCGTCTGACGCACCAGGATAACGATGCTGGTCTCGGCGAGCGCGCGATCGCGCGCTATGCGCACGCAGGAGGGAAAAATCTGATGCTTGGAACGCTGTCCGGCCTCGAAGCTTTGGCGGCAATGGGCGACGAACTCGCGAAAGCTGCCGCTGAACCAAGAGACCGCAATCTCGCCTTCCGGCACGAAGGTTGCGAGCAGTTGCGGCCACTTTCCCTGGTCGCGATAAAGGCCCCAACCCTGAATCAGCTCGGCGCAGGCGTATTTGTCGTTTGCATCCATAGAGCGCTCCGTTACCCCATCCTCGTCTGAGCAGCGCGGGCAAGCCCATCTGCAAAGACGAGGGCGGGCTCCTGTTTCGAGGCGTCCCGCACCTGAGCTTGCGCGCCGTACGCGTCGGTGCTGCGCTGCTCGTCAGCATGATGCCAATCTTGGTATCCCGCGAATGATCTTTGTTGCGGCGCTTGCTAACATCAAGCGAGCTTGTGACAAAACCAAGGGCTCGCATGAAAGCGATCGTGATGCACCGCTATGGCCTCCCGGACGTGCTTGAATATGGCACCGTGCCGGATCCCGAACCACGTGCTGGTGAGATCCGCATCCGCGTTCACGCCACGACCGTCAATCGCGTGCTCGATGTGAGTTTGCGCGCTGGCAACGAGCACGCTCGCGGAGCCATCCTTCCGTTGATCCCCGGCGTCGATTGTGCCGGCATCGTCGATGCGCTCGGCGCAGGCGTTACGCGTTGGCGACAGGGGATGCGGGTTGCCGCCGCAGGCGTCATGCCGCTCGAGATTTGTTCCGAGGATGGCGACAACTATGCGGGGCCGACCGGCATGATGGGCATCAAGCGGCCGGGCGGCTTCGCGGAGTTGGTGGCGGTGCCAGCCTGCGCCGCGATCGAACTGCCCGATGAGCTCGATTTCCATGAGGCCGCAGTGATCACGCGGCACGTGCCGACTGCCTGGAACCTGCTCGTGAACATAGCCGAGCTCAAGGCCGGCGAGACCGCGCTCATCATGGGCGCGGGCGGAAATCTCGGCTCGATTGGCATCCAGATCGCCAAGAACGTAATCGGCGCGATCGTGATTGCAGCCGCCGGTTCCGATGAGCGCGTCAAGACGGGTCTCGCGTTGGGCGCCGATCATGGGGTCAACTACAACGCCGCTGATTTAGAGGACGAGGTGATGCGGCTCACCGGCGGCAGGGGCGTCGACGTGCTCTATGACAACATCGCCAATCCGAAGGTGCTGCCGAGCGCCTTCCGGGCGATCGGCTCCGGCGGACGGCTGGTGACCGCTGGCGCCCACGCCGGTCCCACCGTTAGCATCGATTTCGCCCACCTCTACCACAAGCGCATCACCATCAAGGGGCGGCCCGGCTATCAGGCATCCGACCTGCCAAAATGCTTTGCCGCCGCCGCCGAAGGCAAGATCAAGGCACAGATCGAACGAATTCTGCCGCTGTCGCGCGCTGCCGACGCGCACCGGCTGGTGGAATCGGGCGAGTCCGTCGGCAAAATCGTGCTCGATCCGACGCTGGGATAGATAAAGGCGTGACTCTTCCGGGCGCGATCGTTCGACGGCGCCCCAATGGGCGAAGCTCCGCATTCACAGCGCCCCCATTGCGCCGACGCCGGGGGAATGCCTATATTCCCGCTACTTCCGTCATCATCGATGACACCAAGCTTCGCCCGCGAGGGCGGGCGGAGCACAGAGGAGATTTAGACATGACCGCCACACCGCTGATGCCGAAAGCAACCGCCGTCTGGCTGGTCGAGAACACCGCGCTCTCGTTTGATCAGGTCGCCGATTTTTGCAAGCTTCATCCGCTCGAGGTGAAGGCTATCGCCGATGGCGATGCGGCGCAGGGCATCAAGGGGCTCGATCCCGTACTCACCGGCCAGCTCAGCCGCGAAGAGATCGAGAAAGGCGTCGCCGATCCGAACTACCGGCTCAAGCTGCTCGATGCCAAGGTCCGACTTCCAGAGACGAAGAAAAAGAAGGGCCCGCGCTACACACCGGTATCGCGTCGTCAGGATCGGCCCAACGCCATCCTCTGGCTGGTGCGCAATCATCCCGAGGTCAAAGACAGCCAGATCATGCGGCTTGTCGGTACGACGAAATCCACGATTCAGGCGATTCGCGAGCGCACGCATTGGAATGCCTCGAACCTGCAGCCGATGGATCCGGTCACGCTTGGGCTGTGCTCGCAGATCGACCTCGACCTGGAGGTTCAGCGCGCCGCGAAGGAGAAGCCAGTTGAGGCCGAGGCGCCGGGCGCGACCCTCTTGCCCGCCTCGGAGACCACCGTTCGCCGCGAGCCCGAGCCCGAGGAGAAGAAAAAACCGACCGAGGAACTCGATGTCGATACCGTCTTCGCCAAACTCAAGCAGCTCGGCGGCAAGAACGAGTAGCGCATCTCGCGCGATCTACGCGACACGTCGCCAGCGGTCCAAGCTCAAGCGGCCGCCGCCGGTCACGAAGGCGAACAAGAAGCCGCCGATGATCGCCACATTCTTGGCGAACTGAACCGTCTGCGTACGGCGGTCGGGGCCTTGCAGCTCCCAGAACCGGTGCGAGATCAGCGTCGCGACGATGACGAAGACGATCATCAGCACAGCCGCATAGCGCGTCATCAGCCCGAACACGACGGCGAGACCGCCGACGAACTCGACGCCAGCGCCGATCGGCGCGAGCACCGGCGCGATGGCAGCGGGTATGCCGTTCCTTACCAAACTCGCCGCGAACGCGTCGAGCCCCATGAGTTTCTGAAAGCCACTCTGAACGAAGATCCCACCGATCAGGATGCGTCCGAAGAGGCAGATGGTGTCGTTCCACGCCGCACTGAGCCGGTCGATCCAAGGCTGATCCGAACGACCCAAGTTTATAGGATCGTGGCGTGGTTGCTGGGATTCGCTGATCATGGCGTGCGCCTCCTTTTGGCCGACGGGCTTGATCATCTCGATCAAGGCCGCGCTGCATGCATGCTTGACCCCGCTGAGCCGCCCTCGCTAGCATGCGTCAGGTATGACCGCGAGCGGGAACATGAAAGCGCGAAAGCGAGTCGTGCTCGCTGCAATTTTCGTGATGGCGTCCCTCGGAGTTGGGGCCGGCCAGTTGGCCGATGGCGCGATGCATCAAGCAAACGCCGCTAGGAAGCATCTCGCCGGCGTGAAATATGAGGACATTCCGAGCACGAAGCCAACGAAGAGCGCAACGGGCGCCGCTTCTCAAAAATCGATCGGGATCAGGAAGAGTTAGGATCTTTCTCGAGCTGCACGGAACCTTAGGGCGGGCAATCCCCGCCACGGGAGGCTGAGCCGCAAGCCCGTCTAATTTTGTCCGCATTGCTCGTGCACCTTTTCCGGGGCCGATATCATGATGCGCATCGTTGCAGTGTCTACGTTCGTAGCCCTCCTCGCCGCTTGTTCCGGCAGCGATCGAGTCGAAGGCATTGTTCCAGGATGGGCGAATACGCCGCCGCAGCCTGCGGTTCAGTACTCCGGGCGCAGAACCCATGTAGAAGCGGGCGCCGCTCATAAGTCCGTGCCCGCCGCCAGGCCTGACCCAGAGTCGCAGCACGAAGCGAAGAAGCCTGAGCCGCAAGGCTCTTCCGAAGAGTAGACTGCGTCTACTGCGCTGCGGCGGTACGCGCCAGTTCATTCATTGCCGCCATCTCAGCGAGAAACGCCATGGAAGTTCCGCGCCGCCGCTTCTTGCAGTTGGCGGTAAGCACTGTTGTCATTCCCGCCGCCGATCCCGCAGAGGCGCAAGACTGGCCGCACCGCGTCGTACGAGTGGTCGTCGGATTACCGGCCGGCGGCGGTGCGGACGCGGTTGCTCGCATCCTTGCCAATCGACTGTCGGAGATGTGGCGCCAGCAGGTCATCGTCGAAAACAGAAGCGGCGCTTCGGGAACGCTTGCCTACGACGCCGTCGCGCATGCAGCTCCCGACGGCTACACGATCCTATTGGCCGCACGCGCTCCTCAGCTGAACCAACTGCTGTTCTCCTCGATAAATCACAATGCAGCCGATTTCGCTCCGGTCACGTTGATTGGCAAATTCCCCTACCTCTTGGTTGTGCCCGCCTCCTCGCCGGTGAAATCCCTGCAAGAATTCATCAGCCTTGCCCGAGCCAATCCGGGCAAACTCACCTTCGCCTCGACCGGCATCGGCACGTTACCCCATCTCGCCGGAGAACTGCTCAAGCGCGCGGTGGGCATCGAGATGACGCATGTTCCCTATCGGGGCGTGGCGGCGGGGGCCATGAACGACCTGGTCGCCGGCCGCGTGGACGCCATGTTCAATGCGTTGGCCTCTCTCCTGCAGCCGGTGAGAACGGGCCAAGTGCGCGCGCTCGCCGTCGGCGACAGCGCTCATCGACCCCGCGGTCAGGGTAAAGTTCGAACCGCTCGGAACCGCGCTGATCGGTTCGATGCCGGATCAACTTGCCGACACGGCCCGGGCCGATGCCGAGCGGTTCGGACCGATTATCAAAGCACTGAATATCACCGGCGAGTGATCATCACGCATCATCCGAGCTCGAAAGTGGTGACGCCAAACACCCGTTCGAGTGCGAGCGGACGGATCGCTCCCGTGTACATCCGCGCCGTCTCGAACACCGGCGCAAAATCGTGCCCTTGCGCGAGCGCGACCGCCTCGGCGTTGACGCTCGGCACATCGAGGAAGACTTCGCGCGCGCCCGCGGCCGCGACCAAGGCTGCGAGGACGACCTCGGCCGCGACGCGGTCATCGGCGATGAGCGGGCCGATCTTGTGGCCGCGCCGGCACGGCCGGATCACGCCCCAGGCCGCGAGACTGCCATCGCGCACTAGCGCGCGACCGATATGGCCGGGCGCGCTGATCCACGCGCGCAGGAACGCGCTGCGCGGCGCTGGAAAAACCCGCGCGTCGTCCACCTCGATCGTTGCAAATGGCACTTTCGCCAACGGCACCACGCCGGCCGGCGGCCTCGACATGCCAGCGCTAGTGCCGCCGTAGCGGATATTGGCATAGGCGAGCCGGAATCCCGACTTGCGATAGTTTTGCTGTTGCGCCACTACGCCGTCGAGCCCGATGGTGCGCGTGCCGGCATGTGCGATCGCCCTGTTCCAGATACGCAGCCCATAGCCGCGGCCGCGCAGGTCACGCCGCACGAGATAGAAGCCGAGGAATGCGAAGGCGCTATCGTAATTGAGACAGGAAATGGTCGCGGCCGGCGCGCCCTCGAGCTCGCCAATGAGAAACCCCTCGGGATCGATAGTGTTGAAACACGCGGCGTCGCCCAGCCCGGGATTCCAGCCTTCACCCGCGGCCCAATCTACGGCGATGGCGATCTCCGTAGGCCGCATCGCGCGAATGCGCAGCTCACCAGCGCATGTCATTTTGCTGTGCTGGCGGTAGCCTGCAAACCCTTTTGCTTCAGCGCGGCGCCGATCTCCTCCAGGATCGCGGGATCGTCGATAGTCGCCGGCATAGCCCAGGGCTCGCCGTCGGCGATCTTCTTCATAGTGCCGCGCAGGATTTTTCCCGAGCGCGTCTTCGGCAAGCGCGCGACCGCGATCGCGAGCTTGAAGGCGGCGACTGGGCCGATTTTTTCGCGTATGAGCCCGACGCATTCCTGCTCGATGTCGGCCAGGGGGCGGTTGACGCCAGCCTTGAGGACGATGAAACCGCAGGGCACCTCGCCTTTGAGCGAATCCGCGACGCCGATCACGGCACACTCGGCGACATCCTGATGCGCGGAGAGCACCTCTTCCATTCCACCGGTCGAGAGCCGATGGCCGGCGACGTTGATGATATCGTCGGTACGGCTCATCACGTGGATGTAATCGTCTTCATCCTTGAAGCCGGCGTCCGCCGTCTTGTAGTAGCCGGGAAACTCGGCGAGATAGCTCTCCTTGAAGCGCTCATCCTGCTGCCACAACGTCGGCAGACAGCCGGGCGGGAGCGGCAGCTTGAGCACAATTGAGCCGATCTTGTTCGCCTCAACCGGCTTGCACGCATCGTCCACGACATCGACCTGGTACCCGGGCATCGCCACCGACGCGGAGCCGTACTTCACCGGCAACTGGCCTAGGCCAACGGGATTTCCCGCGATCGCCCAGCCGGTCTCGGTTTGCCACCAATGGTCGATCACCGGCACCTTGAGCAGGTTTTCCGCCCACTGCACAGTATCGGGATCGGCGCGTTCGCCGGCAAGGAACAAGGTACGGAACTTCC
>VAZQ01000253.1 GCA_005883115.1 Alphaproteobacteria bacterium
GTTGTGCTTCTTGGCGCAGCGATCGAGCTCGTCATTGGAAATGCCTTCGCCGTCCTTGAGCCAGTCCACGCCGCGAAACCGGGCGATGTCGAGCAGTACGCCGCGACCGACCATCTTGCTTTTGGAATGTTCGATGCCCAGCACGTTCAGCCCTTTGGCGTCGATGAGCTTGGCGTCATAGCCGTTGTAGGCCTTCTCCTCGTAGAAGATGTGTCCCAGCGCATCCCAGTGCGTCGCCCCCTGCACGCACAAATTCAAGGTATCGTCGGCATAGCGGATCTTGTTCCAGTCCTGGCGGCCGGCGATGGCGTCGGTTCCGGTTGCCAGCATCTGGTGAATGGGATTAAAGCGTCCGCCGAACAGGCCGGTCTGCGGGCCGTTGCTGTCGAGCGGGATGCCCAGCGCAAACACCTTGCCCGTGCGGATCAGGCGGGCGGCCTTCACGATATCCTCGGGGCTGACGTGGTTGAGCGTGCCGATCTGGTCGTCCTTGCCCCAGCGGCCCCAGTTCTTCAGCTTCTCGGTGGCCTCGGCTATCGCTTCTCTGCCCACCTTAATGTTCATTTGCATTTCCTCTTCTTGCGCTCGCGTGATGGCCGCTGCGATTCCAATCAAGTTGGCGTTGATTCACTGATCCGCCCCAGTGCCTGCAATATCCGCCCCGGCGTGAATGGCATAGCCGTGAGCGGCTTTGCGCCGAGCGGGCGCAGCGCGTCGTTGATCGCATTCATGACCGCGCCAGGCGCGCCGGCAGTGCCGGCTTCGCCCGCCCCCTTGGCGCCGAGCTCCGAGTCGGCGGTCGGGGTGACCACGTGGCCGACCTCGATGTCGGGCATCTCGGCCGCCATCGGCACGAGATAGTCCGCCATGTTGCCATTGAGCAGCTGTCCGCGTGCATCGTAGATGCAATGCTCGAACAGCGCCGCGCCGATCCCTTGCACGACGCCGCCCCGGATCTGCTCGTCGACGAGCTGTGGGTTGATCACGGTGCCGCAGTCCTCGACGCACCAGTGCCTGAGCAGCTTCACGAAACCGGAATCCCGGTCGACTTCGACGTAGCTCGCCTGCACGCCGTTGGTGAAGGCGAAGGGCCAGGCGCGCGGCACGTAGTGTCGCGTCGCCACCAGCTCGGCCTGGAATCCCGGTGGTAGCGTGTCGGGACGGAAATAGGCGATGCGCGCCAGCTCGTGCAAAGGAAGGCGTTCGTTGCCGCCGTCGCGATCGACCACGGCGCCGTCGCGGATGTCGAGATGTTCCGGTTTGGCCTGCAAGATCGAGGCCGCGCAGGCGAGCACGTTCGCGCGCAACGCTTTGCCGGCCTGCCAGGCGGCTTCCCCGCCGATCCCAGCCGCGCGCGAGGCCCAGGTGCCGCCGCCATAGGGCGTGCTGTCGGTATCTCCAGTGATGACCCGCACGCGCTCGATCGGCACGCCGAATGAGGAGGCGGCAACCTGCGCGATAACCGCCTCGGCCCCCTGGCCCTGCTCGGTCACTCCGGTGTGGCAGATGAGCGCGCCTTGCGCGTCGAGCCGCATGGTGACCCCGTCTTGCGCGGAAATTTTTGCGCCGCCGATGCCGTAGAACGCGGCGCTCGGATTGGTCACCTCGATGAAGGAGGCAAAGCCGATGCCGCGATAGATTCCTTGCGCGCGCAGCCGTTTCTGCTCGGCGCGCAGCCCCGCGTAATCCATCATGGCGTCGAGATGGGCGAGCGACTCGTGGTGCGACAGCGCCTCGAATTTGATGCCTGACGGTCCGCTCGATGGATAGGCATCGTCCGGGATGAGATTGCGGCGCCTCATTTCCAGCGGATCCATGCCGATCTTGGCGGCGGCCAGTTCGACCAGTCCCTCGGTCACCGCGGTGGCGATCGGATGGCCGACCGCGCGGTACTGGCACATGACATTCTTGTTCTGAAACACGACCCGCGCACGGGCGCGATAGTTGGGACAGGTATACGGCCCACCGGTGAGGTTCACGATTTGGTTTGCCTCGATGCCCGATGTGCGCGGGTAAACCGAATAGGGGCCGATCCCGGTAAGGTCGTCGATTTCCCAAGCAGTGATGGTGCCGTCGTTCTTGACTCCGATCTTTGCCTTCACGCGATGATCGCGGGCGTGGATGTCGGTGACGAAGCTTTCGATGCGATCGGCGACGAATTTGATCGGACGCTTGAGCAGCTTGGAGAGTGCGACCGTCGCCATCTCGTCCGCATACGTGTGCACCTTGATTCCAAACGAGCCGCCGACGTCCTTGGTCAGGACGCGAACCTGATGCTCCTCCAGAGCAAGATGCTTGGCGAACAGGTTCTGCATCATGTGCGGCGCCTGCGTGCCCTGGTAAACGGTGAGACGACCCTCGCCCTCGTTCCAATCGGCGAGGATGGCACGCGGCTCGTTGGTGACGCCGGTGTGGCGGCCGAAATGGAACGTCGTCTCGATCACCGCGTCGGCGTCGCGGAAGCCTTTGTCCGGATCGCCGCCAACATGCACGCGCTCGAAGGTCAGATTATCGCCGAGCTCAGGATGAATGACCGGGGTGCCGGACTCGAGCGCAGTTTCAGGGTCAGCGACGGCGGGCAGCGCTTCGTAGCTGACTTCGACCAGCTCGCAGGCATCCTCGGCCTCGGCACGGCTGCGCGCGACAACCGCGCACACCGCCTCGCCCTGCCAGCAAGCCCGCTCGATCGCGATTGCGTATTGCGGCGCCGATTTGATGCCTTTGAGGTGGGTGAGCACGCCGACCCAGGGCGTGATCACTTTGGCGAGCTTGGCGCCGGTGACGACGGCGACGACGCCGGGCGCCTTGGCCGCCGCCGCCGTCGCGATCGCGACAATGCGCGCATGCGCATGGGGCGAGCGCACGAAGGCCACATGCGCCATGCGCGGCAGCGTCAGGTCGCTGACGAATTGCGCGCGGCCCTGCGTGAGGCGGGCGAGATTCGGCCGCGGCACCGAGCGGCCGATGTAAGAGTTGGGCCGGTCGAGGGCGGAGACGATCGGCGGGGAATCGTCAGTGATCCTCATGGGTGCCTGCCACGCTGCCAGATGCCGGGAATCCGCACGGGCGGCAGCATCCGCGTTCGCCGTGCGCTCATCGCTTCGCCTCGGCCCGAGTCTTCGCCACCGCTTCCACCGCGTCCACGATCGCCTGATATCCCGTGCAGCGGCAATAGTTGCCGGAGAGATGCGCGCGGATCTGCTTGCGGCTCGGAACGCCACCGCGGGCCAGCAGTTCCTGGGCGGTCAGCAGCATGCCCGGCGTGCAGTAACCGCATTGCAGCGCGTTGCGCGCGATGAATGCTTGCTGCAGATCGGCGATTTCCCCGCTGTCGGCCACGCCTTCGATGGTATCAACGCGCGCCCCATCGCATTGCACGGCCAGCATCAGGCAGCCGCGCACCACCACTCCGTCAACGCGCACGCTGCAGGCGCCGCACACGCCCTGCTCGCAACCGACATGACTGCCGGTGAGCGCGAGCTCCTCGCGCAGAAAATCGACCAATGTCTTGCGTGCATCAACACGTTCGCGAACGTCCTCGCCATTCACGGTGACCGCGACCTCGTGGAAGCGCTCGCTCATGAGGCCGCTCGCCCGAGCTGCCGCGCCACGCGCCGCAGCAGCACGCCGGCAAGATGCGTCTTCACTGCGCCGGATGCCTGCACGTCATCCGGCGGGTCGAGGTCGCCGGCGAGCGCGCTCACCCCGGCCTCGACATCTCCTTCTGCCAGGGCGGCTTCGGCCTTACGCGCGCGCACCGGCGTTGCGCCGACGCCGAAATAGGCGAGGCGGAGATCGTTGAGGCGCGTGCCGTCGGCCTGGGCGCAGGCGGCAAGTCCCACCATCGCGTAATCGCCGTGGCGCCGCGCGAACTCGGCGAAGCCGACGCGCGTGGCGCCGCTCGCCACCGGGACACGGATGGCCGTGAGCACATCGCGTGCCGTGAGCGCAGTCTCGAACAGATCCTTGAAGAACTCGTCAGCTTTGACTGCGCGCTGCCCTTGCGGGCCGACGATTTCGATTTCGGCGCCGAGCGCGATCATGCACGCCGGCAGCTCGGCCGCCGGATCGGCAAATGCAAGCGAGCCGCCGAGAGTTCCGCGGTTGCGGATCGCGGTGTGGCCGATATGCGGCAGGGCCAAAGCGATGAGCGGCGCCGCTCGTGCGATCTCGGGGGAGCGTTCGGCCTGCGCGTAGCGCACCAGGGTGCCGATTTCGATATGCGCGTTTGTCAAGGCGATGCGGTCGAGCCCGGCGATGCCGTTGATGTCGACCAGCAGCGCGGGCTGGCTCAGCCGCATGTTGAGCGTGGCGATCAGGCTCTGTCCGCCTGCGAGCAGCCGTGCATCATTGCTTGCCAGCAATTCGATCGCGGCGGCGACCGAGCGGGCCTTGGCATAGGCAAACGGTGCCGGCTTCAACCCGTCCTCCCGGCGGCGCTTATCGTTGCGCTTATTGTGGCCGGTTGACCAAGGCCGTCAATCCTCGCCCGCCACAGTTCGATTGGTGAAGCGGGCGTTGCCGAGGCCCAAAGGTTTCGGCCGTGTCGGTCAGAGCGGGGAGGACGCAGCGACGATCCGACGCACGATGTCGATTGCCCGCCGCATCAGTGTTTCCGAGGCTTCGAGCGTGCGGAAGGCGGCGTGGGAGGTCAGCGTGACGTTTTCCATGCGCGCCAGCGGATGATCCGGCTTGAGCGGCTCGGCGTGAAACACGTCGAGACCAGCATGGCGGATGTGGCCGCTCGCAAGCGCGGCGAGGAGCGCCGCTTCGTCGACCAGCGCCGCGCGCGCGGTGTTGACGAGGATCACCCCCGGCTTCATGCGCGCGAGACGCTCGCCGTTGATAAATCCGCGCGTCGCATCGTTGAGTGCGAGATGGAGCGAGATGATGTCGGCGCACGCCAGCAGTTCATCCAGCTCGACAACCCGTACTTCGGTGCGCGGCGAGCGATTCCAGGCGATCACCTCCATTCCCACGCCACGGGCGATGCGCGCCACCTCTCGCCCGATGCCGCCGAGTCCGATCAGTCCGAGCGTCTTGCCACTGAGCTGCATGCTTTCCAGCGGATCCCATACGCCCGCGCGCACCGCCCGATCCATGCGCGCGAGGTCGCGGCAGCAGGCGAATATGAGCGCTATCGTGTGTTCGGCGACGGCGACGTCGCCGTAGCCCTTGATGGTGTGCACCTCGATGCCGATGCCGTTGAGCGCCGGCACATCCATGTAGCTCGACGCGCCGGTCCCGAGAAAAACGATGTGCTTGAGACCGCGGCACCGAGCCATGACGTCGGTCGGCATATAGGAATGATCGTCGAGACAGATGTCGTACCCGGCGAGCAGCTGCGGCAGGTCGGCGGATTGAAACGGATCGGGATTGACTGCGACCGGCGGATCATCGGGCCGCTGCACGCGAGCAAACACTGGCGCCAGCTGATTGTTGCAGTCGATGAAGATCGATTTCATGGCCCGTTTCCCCGCCACCGTTTGCAGGCATAGTAATAGCGTTTCAACAGGCGAACATGGAGAATGAAACATGCCTGGCGAGTTCGAGGGCAAGATCGTCGTCATCTCGGGGGCGAGCCGTGGCATCGGCCGCGGCATCGCGCTCGCGTTCGCACGCGCGGGTGCGCAAACGGTACTGGCTTCCTCTTCCGAGCAAAACCTAACGGCCGCCGCCAAGATCATCGCGGCAGAGGGGCCGCAGCCGTTCACGGTGGCCGGCGATCTGCGCACGCTCGCGGCATGTGAGCAGTTGTTCAACCGCGTGAACGAGCGCTTCCGCCGTTGCGATGTGCTCGTCAACAACGCGGGTGCGACGCGCGCGGGCGCATTCCTGGACTTGCCCGATGCGGTCTGGCTCGAAGGCTTTGCCCTGAAATTTTTTGGCGCCGTGCGGCTCACGCGGCTGTTCTGGCCGCTATTGAAGGCCTCGCAGGGAAGCGTGATCAATATTGTCGGCGGCGCGGCACGCACTCCCGACCCCGAGTTCTTGATCGGCGGCGCGGTCAACGCGGCGGTCGCCAACTTCTCCAAGGGCCTGTCGAAGCTCGGCAATCGCGATAACGTCAACGTCAATGTCATTCATCCCGGCAACACCGACACCGAGCGGCAGGACGAGCTGCGGCGCCAACGCGCCGCGGCATTGGGCCGAACGGTCGACGAGCTGCGCGCGGAGGCGCTCAGCAAGAGCAACGTGCGGCGCTTCGGCAAGCCCGAGGACATCGCCGCGCTCGTGCTGTTCCTGTGCTCAGAGCGCGCACGCCACGTCCAGGGCACCGCCATCGCAGTCGACGGCGGCGCAACATCGGGCTTATATTGAGTGAATGCTCGAGGCCTTTGAGGACATTGCGCGCCGCCACGCGCCTTGTTGTCATGGAAAATCGCCCCATGCGACAGGGAATAACTGCGGTTCGCGCAGGGTTGTTCACTGTCGACGGGCGTTCCGTCGGCGACAAGATTTCGGGAGGACCCCATGAACCAGATGACGCGGCGCGCTTTCGGCGCGGCCGGTTTTGCCCTGCTGCTCGCAACATCCGCGAGCTTTGCCCAGCAACCGCCGCCGGTGCGCGTGCGCGGCACGATTGAGGCCGTCGATGGGGGAGTGTTGACCGTCAAGTCGCGCGACGGCTCCAATCTGACCATCAAGCTTGCTGATAACGCGCGAGTATCGATTGCCGTCAAGGTTCCGTTGTCGGAAGTCAAAGTGGATAGTTACGTCGCGGTCACGGCCATGCCGCAGGCTGACGGTAGTCAGCGCGCGATTGAGGTGATGATTTTTCCGGAGGCTCAGCGCGGAACCGGCGAGGGGCACGGGCCTTGGGATTCGCGGCCGCAAAGCACGATGACGAACGCTACCGTCACGCAAACAGTCACCGGCGTGGATGGCCAGGTGCTGACGGTGAAGTACAAGAACGAAGAGAAGAAAGTCATCGTCCCCTCGGACGCGACGATCATTACCACGAAGCCAGCGGACAGGAACGACCTCAAGCCCGGAGTGAAGATCTTCATTTTCGCTGCAACGAAGCAGCCAGACGGAACGCTGCAGGCGACGAACATCACGATCGGCCGTGACGCATGAGATGAGGGCCCGGAATGCGCAGGTAGCATTCGCCTTCATATGCGTGCCGTCGTGAATTGGCGTAGCGCAAGAATTTTCGGGAGGATGATATGAACCAGATGACACGGCGCTTTTTCGGGGTGGCCGGCTTTGCCCTGCTGCTCGCCACGTCAGCGAGCTTTGCCCAGCAGCAACCGCCTACGGTGCGCATCCGTGGCCAGATCGAAAAAGTCGAGGGTGATGTCCTCGATATCAAAATGCGCAACGGAGATATGGTCAAGGTGAAGCTTGTCGACCCGGCGCGAGTGATGGCGCTGGTCAAGGCGTCGCTCGACGAAGTCAAAGTTGGTAAATTCGTCGGCGTCACCGCCATGCCGCAGGCCGACGGGAGCCAGAAGGCCGTCGCAATCCAAATCTTCCTCGATTCCCAGAAAGGCGTCGTGGCCGACAGGCATTTTCCGTACGATTGGCAGCCGGGTAGCACCATGACCAATGCGATCGTGGACACGATGGTCGCCGCCGTCGATGGTCCGACGATCACGGTCAAGTACAAAGATGGGGAAAAGAAAGTGATTGTTCCGCCCAATACGCCGATTGTTGTCTCCGCTGCAGGCGACAAGAGCGAGCTTAAGCCGGGTACTCACATGATCATCCACGGTGCAACAAAGCAGGCGGATGGATCACTAACCGCGCCGGCTATCTATATCGGTCGCGACGGCCTCGTGCCGCCGATGTGAAGCGTGTTGCGTCCGCGCGGCTTGCAGAGCAGGCGGCAGCAGCCATTTGGAGAACAAAAATGAGCAAAATGACACCA
>VAZQ01000563.1 GCA_005883115.1 Alphaproteobacteria bacterium
TATTCACCCAAATTAGGGAGCTGAGCGACGGATGTAGCGGAAAGCCGCAATTCGATTCATGGTTCTGATTTCGAGCAGAATCATTGGTCGAATGAGGAGCGCCACACCCGTCATGAGCGAAGATACCGTACTTCCGTTTGACCTTCCATCGGTTGCCCGCAAGAAGGTGAGCGTTGGCTTTGACGGCGGGCAGCTGTCGTCGGATGCGGGCGTGCTTCTGCTCCGGGGCGTGGAGAAGGAGCTGGGGCTGGCTGATCGGCTGGCATCGTGCATGCGGGATCGCCGCGATCCCGACCGCATCGAGCATCCGCTGAACGAGATGCTACGGCTTCGAATGTTTGCGATCGCGGCGGGTTACGAGGACGCTGACGATTGCGATTCACTGAGGCATGATCCGATCTTCAAGATGGCGGTGGGACGTTTGCCCGAGAGCGGCGAGCCTTTGTGCTCGCAGCCGACCATGTCGCGGCTGGAGAATGCACCTTCGAAGATCGCGATCGCCCGAATGACGGCAGCGCTGGTGGATCAGTTCTGCGATAGCTATCGGCGCGCGCCTTCCTCGATCACGCTCGACATCGACGATACGGTCGATGTCGTGCATGGCCACCAGCAGCTCTCCTTGTTCAATGCCCATTATGACGAGCGCTGCTTTCTGCCGATCCACATTTATGAGGCGCGCAGCGGCAAGCCGGTGACGATGATCCTGCGCGAGGGCAAAACGCCGTCCGGAGCGGAGGTCCGCACGGTCCTGAAGCATGTGGTCAAACGCATCCGCAGGCACTGGCCCAAGGTTCACATTCTGGTGCGCGGCGATTCCCACTACGGCCGAGATGAGGCAATGCAATGGTGCGAGGAAACCCCAGGTATTGACTACGTTTTCGGCTTTGCCGGCAATGACACGCTGGCGGCTCTGACGCGAGAGGCTGCCGACGAGCTGGCCACCGAACGCGCGCTCTCGGGCAAGGAGAGGCTGCGCAGCTTCAAGGCCTTTCGCTACGGCGCCAAGAGCTGGGACAAGGAGCGGCGCTTCGTGGCGCGGATCGAGGCAACACCCAAGGGACTTGATGTTCGCTATGTGGTGACTTCGCTCAGGGCCGGCGCCCGGCATCTTTACGAGACCATCTATTGCGCGCGGGGAACCGCGGAGAACTTCATCAAGCGGCACAAGAGCCAGCTCGCCTCCGATCGCACCTCATGCCGCGAGCCGAAGGCCAATCAGTTCCGCCTGATCCTTCACACCGCCGCCTATTGGCTCATGCTTGCCATGCGCAATGCCGCGTCCAAGCGCTCGCCGCTCGGAACCTCGGAGTTTGCAACCTTGCGCCTGCGGCTGATCAAGATCGCCGCTCGCATTGTCGAGGGCACCGCCCGCATCCGTGTCTTCCTGCCCACCGCCTGTCCCGACCGCAGGATCTTCCGCGTGCTCGCCGGACGCCTCTGTGCAGCCGGACCTTGAGCGACGCGGCGCTGTCGCCGCAATCCAAACCCTTCGTCGAAACTCCAACCAAAAAAGAAAATCGCCACCTTGGCCGCGCCGACATCGTCCGACGCGATCGCAGTAACGCGCCTCCCACGCAAAAATCGCGCCGCAGCGCCACCACTACGCTATTTTTGGTGAATAAGAAGGGCTAGATCGCTCAAATGGTCCCCAACAAAGTCTCAATTTGCTGTTGCAGGCCGGCCACACCCGGACGTGAAGTGAA
>VAZQ01000567.1 GCA_005883115.1 Alphaproteobacteria bacterium
GACCCTGATAGGCAACTGGAACGCTACGTTTCCCGTCGGTCACCTCGAAATGCACTGCAAGACCCTCACCGCGCGACATACTGCCCTCCTTCACTAGGCCGCCGATGCGCATGCGCGTCCCTGGTTTGATCTGCTTTTCGACTAGCTCGGTCGGTGAATTGAAGAAGATGATGGATTCGTTGAGCGCGCTGAGCACCAAAGCAACCGCGAGCGCAAGCACGCCAAGCGCCGCGCCGATAAGCGAGAAGCGTCGTTGTCTGCGGGTCATCTGCTTGTCATCACGCGCGCTTTAGCCCTTCAGGCCAAGCCCTTTGAGGAGTTCATCCAGCCGCCGCAACTTGGTCGCATCACCTTCGAGCGCGCGCCGCGCATCGACGGCGGCGGCGCGGGCTTTATCGGGTTGGCCGATCACCATGTAGGAGCGAACGAGCCGCAGCCATCCTTCAGGATCGGCGCCGTCTCGATGCAACCGCTCCGAGAGGCGCTCGACCATGCCTTCAATCATGGCGTTGCGTTGGTCAGGACTTAGCTCGGGCGACGCTGGGATCTTTTCTTCGCTTGCTTGTCGCCCTGCCGCGGCCGTCACCTCGACGCGGGCGAGCGCGCCTCGTAGTAAGTCGATCCACGGCGCATCCGGCGGAGCCGACTCGATCAGTGCGCGCCAGGTCGTGGCGGCTTGCGCGCGATCACCATCCTGCTCGGCTGCAAGTCCGAGAAAGTAGCGCGCCTGAATCACATTCGCGTCGAGTGCGACCGCCCTCTCGAATGCCGCTTTCGCTTCGGCGGTCACGAGACCATTGGCGGCGAACACCAGCGCCTCGCCCAAGGCAGTCTCGCGCTCGGCGCTGGCACCATTTAGGCTGAGTGCGTTGCGACGCGCCTTTACCGCGTCGTCGAAACGACCGAGGCGCAGATACACCGGCGCGATGATCTCCCAACCCCGGCCGTCACCCGGGTGACGAGAAAGATGCTCTTCTACCCGCGCCACCATCGTCTCGACGGACGTACTCTCACGCGACGCGGCAAGGCGCGGCGCAAGCGGCTGATCCGGCAATGAGGGCGAGCCCAGGGCGAGATACAGCGCTGCCGCACCAAATGGCATCAGGACCAGCGCCACAATGGCGACGGATCGGCGTTGCCATATCACGGAGGACGCGCTGCTCGCAGATGCGGTTTGCGCATCGGCCGCGGCAATGAGCCGGCGCGATACTTCGACGCGCGCAGCTGCTGCCTCATTATCCCCGATCAGACCAGCTTCACGATCGCGCTCGAGCTCCGTGAGTTGTTCGCGATAGACCGCGACGTCGCTGCCTGAGCGCAATTCGCCTCGCCGTCGCGCCAGCGGCCAAAGCACGGCCCAAACGGCCGCCGCAGTCATTAATGCGAGGCCAAACCACAACGCCATCGGAGGAATCCGTCGGGTTGAACCAGCTTCGCCGAGGTGACGCAGCGAAAAAGCGGGGGTGCCGCTGATCGGGCGCGCCGAGCGCGTTTACATCACGCCCAAAGGCCCCACTGCAACGGAGAAACGCCTATCGAAACCGCGACATGGGGAAGCGGGAACTCGTAAATTTGCCGTAACCAGAATAGCTTTTGCGACGAGGGACGAGAGGCCGCGCTTGATAACTACAGCCCAGGCTCGGGTCCGTGCTAATTGCTTGCAGATGCTTGCGCCGCTCATCGCGCACGCCCCAAGCC
>VAZQ01000568.1 GCA_005883115.1 Alphaproteobacteria bacterium
CCTCGGCGCCACCATTGTGGGCGCCGCCGCCGGCGAACTCATCACCACCTGGACCTTGGCGATCAGCCGCGGGCTCAACATCCGCGCCCTCGCCGGTATGATAGTGCCGTATCCGACCCTGGCAGAGATTGGAAAACGCGCCGCCATTACATATTTTCTACCGAGTCTGAGCAGTGTTTGGGTGCGGCGCACCATCGCCTTTTTGCGCCGCTTCGGCTGAGCCGGGGTTCCATGGACGACACGACCGGTCGACCCGCTGCGGCGGATTTGAGCCGCCCGCGCCCGCGCATGGGGCTCTCGGGCAAGCTCCTCCTGCTCACGCTGCTTTTCGTGATGATCGCGGAAGTGGCGATCTATGTGCCCTCGGTTGCCAACTTCCGCCTCAACTGGCTCAACGATCGGCTCTCCGCCGCCTATACCGCGGCGCTGGTGTTCGAGACCGCGCCGAGCGGCGAGGTGCCCGAGGCGGTCGCGCGGCAGATCCTCCAGAGCATCCGCGCGCGCGCCGTCGCCCTGAAGATGGGGCAGCAGCGGCGCCTGCTTGCGGCTGGCAACATGCCTCCCGCGCTCAACCACGAGATCGACATGCGCGACATGTCGTGGCACCGCGCCATCATCGAGGCCTGCGACACGCTCTTTTCCAGCGATGCCGATGTGATGCGCGTGGTCGGCCCTGCGCCGATGGGCGGCGAGTTCGTCGAGATCGTGCTCGACGAGGCGCCGCTGCGCAAGGCGATGCTGGATTTCTCCGGCCGCATCTTGATCCTGTCGCTGATCATTTCCGCGATCACCGCGACGCTGGTCTATCTCGCGCTGCACCGGCTGCTGGTGCGGCCGATGCGGCGCATGACCGCCAACATGGTGGCTTTCCGCGCCGACCCGGAAAATCCCGCGCGCATCATTGCGGCATCCGAGCGCAGCGACGAGATCGGCGTCGCCGAGCGCGAGCTCGCGGCCATGCAGCTCGACCTCGCCGGCCTGCTGCAGCAGAAAACCCATCTCGCCGCGCTGGGGCTCGCGGTCTCAAAAATAAATCACGACCTGCGCAACCTGCTCTCCTCGGCGCAGCTCTTTTCCGAGCGGCTGGCAAAGATTTCCGATCCGCACGTGCAGCGTTTTGCGCCCAAGCTCATGGTGGCGCTCGAGCGCGCGATCGCGTTCTGCCAGTCGACCTTGTCCTACGGCCGCGTGCAGGAGCCGCCGCCCGACCGCCGGCCTGTCTCGCTCGAGCTGCTGGTCGAGGACGTGCGCGAGACGCTGGGGCTCGATACGACGTCGCCGCTGCGCTGGATCAGCGCGGTCGAGCGCGGGCTCAAGGTCGATGCCGATCCCGACCAGCTCTTCCGCATGCTGCTCAATCTCGCACGCAACGCGGTGCAGGCGCTCGAGACGCGCGAGAGCAAGGACCCCGGCCGCGATCAGATTCGCGTCACCGGCCGGCGCGAAGGCGCCGTGGTCGTGGTCGAGGTGTCCGACACCGGCCCGGGACTTTCGGAGAAAGCCCGCGCGCATTTGTTCGAAGCGTTCCAGGGCTCGACCCGCACCGGCAGTGTTGGGCTCGGGCTCGCCATCGTCGCCGAATTGGTGCGCGCCCACGGCGGCGAAATTCGCCTGGTCGAAGGCACCATCGGCGCGACCTTCCGGCTCTCGATCCCGGACCGCGCGGTCGATCTCGACACGCACCGCGGTGAGCGCGCGCGGGCGTGAGGGGCGTACGCGTGCTGTGTTTGACCATCCGTAACTCGCACCTCGCCGTCATTCCGGGGCCCGAGCGCAGCGAGGGAGCCCGGAATCCATGATCACCAGCCGTGGCTATGGATTCCGGGCTCGCGCTACCCAAGTCGGCTTTGGCCGACTTGGGCACTTATCACCGAGTCTCGGGTAAACCTGAGATCGGTGGCGCGCCCCGGAACGGCCGCGGAACTTGCCATTGCGAGGCGAAGCCTATAGCTACACACGCGTTCCCGGTGGCTTTGCCCGGAACACTTCCCGCGCGATGCGCAAGACGCGCCCGTAGCTCAGCTGGATAGAGCACCAGACTACGAATCTGGGGGTCAGGAGTTCGAATCTCTTCGGGCGCGCCACTAACCTCATGTTTAGCGGCCAAAAAATCATCTGAGAGTAGATCAGCCCCTCATACAGATCATGTTAATGTCGCCACCGGGTCGCCACCCGGAAAGCGACAGCGGTTCGGGGCAGCCGCGCGATCCGCTACGATGGAATCGGTGCCCAAAATCATCACCGCAGCGCTTCTAGTGAACTTCTCGCGCATGCTATGGCCAAAGCGCTCAATGAGCGCAGGATCAATGCGGATTCCAGGAGCAATCTGATACTTGGCGGCTTCAAGCGCCGCCTTTGCGCGGTCCCGCTCGGCTTTGAGGTTGTTGAGCCGGTCCTGGAGGACGTCATCGAGGTCGGTTATGCCGTCCTCGACGAGCCGGTAGAGCCGCTTGAGCTTGTCTTCCGCCTCGGTCACTTCCCGCTGCAACGCCATGACGCGGCGGTTGACGCTTTCTGCCTTTTCGGCACGGCGAGCCGTGAGAGAGCCCAGGATTCCGGCGAGCCGCTCGGGATGAAATAGCTGCTCGACCAGGTGGTCGGTGACGAGCCCATCCAGCTTGTCCATCCGAATCGAGCGACCCTTGCACGCGCTCTTGCCTTTGCGGGCACATGTCGAACACGTGTAATAGCGGTGGATGACCCCGTTCTGGGACGTGCCGGTCCGCAACGTCATCCCACCCCGGCACGTGGCGCACACCGCCAGACCCGTCAGCAGAATCGGTCCAGTCGTAACCCGCGGCGCGACCACCCGCGGACTCCGGGCATGAAGCTGGCGTTGAACCTGCTCGAACACCTGCGGCTCGAGCAGGCCGGGGACAGGAATCGTGATGACTTCCTCGTCGGGCTTGCGCTGGCGAGTGCGCGACGAGGTCTTATTGAACCTCCATTGGCCAATGTAGACGGTGTTGGTCAGGATCTTGTGAACAGAGGCAACCCCAAAGCTCTCGCCGCGCCGAGTGCGGTAGCCATTGCGGTTGAGCCATTTGACAACTTCTTTGACGCCAAGCGCACCCGAGTTGCCGTCGCCGTGCAGATACAGCCTAAAAATGAGCCGGACCGTTTCGACTTCGACAGGGTCAAGGTCTAGTTTCTTCTTGATCTTCGTGCCCCGCTTCTCGGCCTCTACCAGCTTGTAGCCGAGCGGCGCCGTCGCTCCGTTCCAGAACCCCTGACGTGCATTTTCCTTCATGGACCGGATGACGTGCTTGGCGTTTTCTTTGGACTGATATTCGTCGAATAAGGCAATGACCTTGCGCATCATTGCGTGCACCGGTTCGCTCTCATCACCGACCGGCTGTGTGATGGAGACGACCCTGACGCCATGCTTGGCCAGCTTCCGAAGATAAAACTCCTGTTCAAACGCCTCGCGAAAGAAGCGGCTATAACTGTGGACGAGGATCAGATCGAAAGCCTGCTCCCCATCGCAGGCGCGTTCGATCATCTGCTGGAAGACGGGTCGGCGGTCATCACCGGCAGAAGCGCCCCCCTCAATGAACTCCGAAGTCACGATACATTCCTGGGCGCGGCACCAGGATTCCAATTGGCGGCGTTGGTCGGGAATCGAAAGGTCATGCTCAGCCTGCCGGCCCGTGGAGACCCGCATGTAGAGTGCGGCGCGTGGCGCGACAGAAGCTTGAGCCGGAGAATGAGGCGCTTGATCGCCACGTCTCATGTAGAACACCTTGCAACCTGCATCCATTGTCGCAGCGAGCCAGATTCTCGCCAAGGGCTGTTTTTCCAGTTATTCCGGCGCTCCCAAGGCCTCGTCCAGAAGCGCCCCGAGATAGGTCTCGATGACGTCCAGTTCACGCCGCGTTATCGGGATCTCCTGAGGAAGATCGTCGACAACGACCGGGCCGGCCCAAGTGACCGCATCACGACGAATTGGCCGTGCCAGCTCGGAATTCCGACGACGCTGAGCGTTGGGGCCGTCGGGCAACGTCCCAAGAATGCTTGGTGTGGGTTGCGCTGTTCGAATCGGCGGACGGAACGCAGCTCGACGGCGAGCGCAAGAACGACGCACGTTCCGGTTAAGGGCTGCTGAGCCGCGCCGACGAGAGGCATCCCCCAGCCGGTCTGCCGTAGCCGCGCACCTGACGAAGTTGGAACCTGTTATCCGCCTCATAAGAAGTCCGCTGGCCTTGTTTCTTGGACACGCGCGTGCCTGGTGACGCATGGCCGCCAAGAACGCCTACCAAACCGGGAGCAAGGCCAGGGCTGAAAG
>VAZQ01000569.1:0-2597 GCA_005883115.1 Alphaproteobacteria bacterium
TTGCCTGCGCCTCAAAATAAATCCCGCGCCGATCAGGATGTCTTAGCAGCTGTGGCACTTACGAACATCGAAGCCCGCACCCGGATCGCATTTTCGGCCACAACAACCCCTATTCTCGGCCCGAGGGTGCGACTGTTCATGGGGGAATGGGGAATGAGAACCCTCGTCATCGCTCTCGCCGCCATCGCGTTGTTGATTGCGCCCGCTCATGCTCAAGGGCGAGGAAAGGGAAGATATTCCCCATCGCAGCAGCAGAGCGCGGAGCAGAAGCAGAAGGCGGCCGAGGCCGAGAAGGCGTACAAAGCCGCGCTCGACAAGATCCCGGAGCAGAAATTCGATCCTTGGGCGAAGATGCGCTAGGATGGGCTAGGCAGAAACCAAGCCCAGCCCCGTCGATTGACGACGGTGGCTTAGCTTCAGGCCCGACTACGCCGCGTGAGTTCGCGGCACACCAGCGCGCGAACGCATCCGACGCACGACCGCGACGATCTCGTCGCGGCTGCAGGCAATCGCGCCGAGCGCAATCGCCCGCTGTCGCTCGTAAGCCGTAATATCGTAGTGCGGAACTGGGGTCCGCGGCGGACCCTGATACGACACGCGATGAATGCCGAGCCGCGCCGCGAAGCAGTGCAGTTCGTCAGCATCATCGGCGAGCAGATGGGCCCATTTGAGCCCCTGCCACTGCCAAATCGCAGTATCGACGTAAACGCCGCCCGCAGCCGGCAGTTCGCCCGTGCACCGGCCCGCTATGGCCTTCGCGCCGGGCGTGTCAGCGGCTGACTCGCGCATATGGTGCCGCCTCCCGCTACCGCCTTAGCCCCGTGGTGGAGGGTGAAGTTACCATGTCGCTGCGGCCGGCGCCGCCAGTGAGTGGGAACCTTTCTCGCGGATCCTCGTTATGTCCGGTTGTGAACTTAGGGCAGGGGCGCACGTCAGGTTACGCCATGGCTTCCGAAGACATGTATCAGCAGCGAGCGAGCGAGTGCTTTCGATTGGCAGAGGACTCGATCGACGAGAAGGAGAGGAATACGTGGCGTGAACTGGCCCTGTGTTGGCTGCGGCTCTCCGAACACGCGCAAGGGTTTCGGCGCGTAGGCAGGGTAGCCTGACCACCAAGGAGGACGGACTTGATGAATCCATCGGAGGAATTTCTCAGGCACGCCGCCGACTGCCAGCGAATGGCGAAGTTCACGCGCGACCCCGCGAGCAAGGCGACCTGGAATCGCATGGCGGAGCGATGGCTTCACTGCGCGCAAGTGTTCGACCGGCAGCTTGCAGCCGCGAGGCCTGCGCCACGACACCGCAAGAGGGCCGCTGAGTTCCAGCACTATCGGCAAGCGGGATAGGCGTGGATCGCTAAACGTCCCCGCTTCTCGCGGGGACGGTTGCTATCGTGGGCCGAGGTGCATCTGCGCCAGGACCGCGCGGCCGAGCAGCCCGTAAGGATTGGGCAGCGTCTCCAGCATCTCGAAATGATTGTAGCCCTCGCCGACAAGGAGTTCGACGGGCTTACCGGCGGCTTTGACGGCAGCGTAGAAGTCGCGCGTCTGGCGTTGGAACTCCGGCGTCTCGCAGCTGCCGTAGGCAAGAACGAGCGGCGTGTTGAGCTTGTCCAGGTGGCGTTGCGCGCTCAACGCCTCCTCCATCTCATCCGTGAACTTGACGTATTTCGAGCGCTTGGAGAGCCGCACGGGCTTTAGATCATACATGCCGCTGCCGAGCGTCGCGCCCTTGAGGATATCGACCGGCAGATTTTCTCGGCGCCAGTCATGGGTCACCACGCAGCCACCGATGTGCGAGCCGGATGAATGCGAGGTGAGATAAAGTCGCGATGCATCGCCGCCGAACGCACCGGCGTTCTTGTAGACCCAGCCGACCGCGCGGCGCACCTGCTCGATCATGGGAAATAGGCTGCCGCCCGTCTCGTCGACATTGGTAAAGTCGAGAATGACAAAATGTGCGCCTGCGCGCACGAATGGCTCGGCAAGGCAGGCATAATCGGCGGCGCGATGGGCGCGCCACGCCCCACCATGAACGAAAATATTGATGGGGGCGTGCGCTTGCGCGCTGCGGTAGACATAGGCCACGCGCTCGGGCGCGCCGATCGCGGCACGCGCGCGCTCGCTGTTGGCGATCCGGCGCTTGGTTACCTGTTCGCGATTGGGGGCGTAGACGATCTGGTCATAAGCATCGTCGAGCGCCTGCTGGTCCATGTCGAGCCAAACGAGCGGACCCTTCGCGCGTGCTTGCGGGCGCAGGGGAGCGCCCGCGGCGACTGCTGCGCCCGCGGCCACGAGCGCGCTGCGGGGAATATTGTCATCATGTGTCATGCTCATGCCGCCTTCGTGATCGTCCCGCCGGTCGAATTGTCGACGACTACTGGGCTGTCGAACCAGGTAATTGTGGGCTTCGTGCCGTACAGCTTTTCGACGCGCTCGCGCCACTCGGCGCTGTAGACACGCTCGGCCGCCTGACGTGTCTGCCAAAGATAAACGCCGCCGACCACGCGCCCGTCCTCGGAGCGGATGTAATATTTCCGGATCAGCCCAGGGAGCTTTTGATATTTCGGGGCAGTCGCCTCGAAACGCTGCGTGGCC
>VAZQ01000569.1:2676-3197 GCA_005883115.1 Alphaproteobacteria bacterium
TTGCGCTTGCGCCGCGGGGCCGCAAGCCGGTGCTTCGCCAGCATCGCATGCACGAACATCCGCCGCTCTTAGGGGCTGGCGTGGTCGATGAATTTTTTGGGCGGCGCCTCGCCCCATTGCGAGGTGAGCGCCTCCTCTGCGGATACGAGGTTCGACCCGTTCGCGAGATTGAGCCGGTCGCTGTCCGCCCAGTGCTCGTGCACGCGGCCCCATGGATCGGCCCAATAGTCGTAGACCTGACTGCCCAGCACGTGCCGGCCGATCCCCCACATATGCTCGTAGCCGAACTGCGCCAGGTAGTCGTGGCCCATGGCGACATCGTCGATGTCGGGCACCTCGAAGGACAGATGATTGAGCCCGGTCTTTGGATGGTTGAGGCAGAAGAACACGTGATGATCAACGTAGGCATCGCCACGGTCGCAGCGATTGAACGAACCGATGAGGTTGCTCTTTTCGCCAGCGTAAACATCATCCGAGCAAACGAAGCCGAGCATCTCGCGGAACCAATCCACGGTCTCCCG
>VAZQ01000570.1 GCA_005883115.1 Alphaproteobacteria bacterium
CCGAGTCATGATCGGCCTCCATCGTGCGATCCGCACATGCTGCGCGCCGGCGGACGCGCCGCCCACTCCGCGATGATGGCGGCGAGCGCGTCGAGCCCGTCCGTCAACGCCGCTGGCCCCGGCTGCAGGATGAGCGGCGACTTGATCTCGCGCAGGAAGCCGCCGCGCACCGCGGCGATCTCGGCGAAGCCTGGTCGCGCCGCGACCTTGTCCGGCACGAACTTCTTGCCGCACCAGGAGCCGACGATAATGTCGGGCTTGGCGCCGATCACATCGGTAGAGGATACGACGCGGTCCTTGGCATTCTTGCACCGGGACAGCGCGGGGAAGACGTCGATGCCGCCGGCCACCTCGATGAGTTCGGCGACCCAACGGATGCCGCAGATCATCGGCTCGTCCCATTCTTCGAAATAGACGCGCGGATGACGCTTGAGCGTGCCGGCGCGCGCGCGCACTTGCGCCAGCCGCTGCTCGAGCTTCGCCACCAGCTCCTCGGCTTTGGCTGCCGCGCCGACCAACGCGCCGAGCGTGCGGATCATATCGAAAATGCCGGCGATGTCGCGGTGATTGAACGCATGCACCGCGACATTGCGGCGGATCAGCTCGGCCGCGATGTCGGCTTGCAGATCGGAGAACGCGAGAACGAGATCGGGCTTGAGCGCGAGGATTTTCTCAAAATCGGCGGAGATGAACGCCGCGACCCGCGGCTTCTCGTGCCGCACCCGTGCCGGTCGCACCGCGTAACCGGACACGCCGGCGATGCGCTGCTCCTCGCCGAGGAG
>VAZQ01000571.1 GCA_005883115.1 Alphaproteobacteria bacterium
AGTGACTCGGACCAAGTATGAGCTAGTCATCAACCTCAAGACGGCAAAAGCACTCGGCCTCGAAGTGCCACCCGCGCTGCTCGCCCGCGCTGATGAGGTGATCGAATAGGACTGCTCTTCGCTGCATCTGCTCACGGCGGCTTTTGTGCAGATGCTATGGGGCGAGCGGCGAGGGCATGGCACCTTTGGCGCTGTTCAACGGCTACCGAAGGAGCTCCCCCATGTCGCAACAACATTTTGATGCGAGCAGGTCCCTCACCGCCCTCGAGCAGGATAGCACGATCATCGCCGTGATCGAGATGAGCCAATCGAAGTGGCTCGTTGCAGCGCTTGTCCCCGGGGTCGAACGCCAGCCGCTTAAGAAGCTCGATGCCCAGGAGGAGGGATTGCTGAAGCTCTTGCATCGTTGGCGCACTGAAGCCGGCCAGGCTGGCCGCGCGATCAAACGCATCGTCGTGGCTTATGAGGCTGGCCGCGACGGCTTCTGGCTGGCGCGCTGGTTGCGGGCGCACGATGTCGAGGCTTATGTCATTCATCCCACGAGCATCGCGGTGTCGCGCGAACATCGGCGTGCGAAGACTGATCGCCTCGATACGGAACTGCTGATGCGGGCCTTTCTCGGTTGGTTGCGCGGCGAGAAGCGGCATTGCAGCATGGTAGCGATCCCGACGATCGAGGAGGAGGACGCCAGGCGTCCGAACCGTGAGCGGCAGAATCTGGTCACTGAGCAAACGCGGCTGGTGAACCAAATGAAGGCCATCTTCACGCGCTTCGGCATTCGCACCTTCCAGCCGATGCTGCGCAAAGCCGAGGACAAGCTCAAAGGCCTGCGTACAGCGGAAGGGACTCCGTTGCCGGAGAACACGCGCGCGGAACTGTGCCGCCATCTCGCGCGGCTACGCGTGGTGCGCGAGCAGATCCGCGCAGTCGAGCAGGAACGTCTGCGCAAGCTCGCGGCGGCTCCCGCTGCGGAGTACGGCCCGCACGCGATGGTTCGCCTCATTGCGCGAGTGCTCGGGGTCGGTATTGAGACGGCGGACATGCTGGTCAACGAGGTCCTCTCGCGCCACTGGCGCGACCGCAAAGCGATCGCCCGCTACGCCGGTCTCACGGGCTCGCCAGATGAGAGCGGAAAACGCCGGCGCGAGCGGGGTCTTGCGCGCGCCGGTAACGCTCGCGTCCGCTGCGGCATGATCCAATTCGCTTGGCGTTTTCTGAGATTCCAAAAGGACAGTGCCCTGGCGCAATGGTTTGCGGCGCGAACCGCCGATAGACGCGCCAGCACGCGCAAGACAATGATCGTGGCGCTGGCGCGCAAACTGCTCATCGCGCTCTGGCGTCTCGTCACGAGCGGCCAAGTGTCGGATGGCATCGTCTTACGTCCGGCATCATAAGCGCCAACATCGAAGGGAAAGGACAACAGGACAACCAACTTGGCAGCCCATGCTAGGGGTTTGCCGATGAAATCCGAGGTGGCGGTGATCCGACGTAAAAACCATGGCTCCCAACGCCGCTGTGCAGAATGGACCCGCCGCCCCGGAGCTTCGCCGCCGATGCGCATGACTGCATCATGGCACCGATCCTCGCGGATCGACCGAATACAAGGCTGTGGCGCGATTTCCGCGCCCGCTAGCGAGCTCCTCCTCGGATCACGTCGAGCACGATCTTCGGGCTGCGAGAAAGACTCAATCGATCAAAGGAGACGCGACAAAATAGAAATCCATCGTGGATCGAACAGCGGCGGGTGACGTTTGTACGTCGCGGCAACAATTATGATGGCTCGGTCTGCGCATTCGCGGTCAAGCCCCGCGCCTTCGGCGCGCCGCACGCGGCTTCGGGGCTTGACCGCTCAGCGCAGCCGAGCAAGGGAGCGGCCGTTGCCGCAATGCAATCGGGTGACGTGACAAAATGACTCAGATGTGTGGCGACTTTTTATTTGACATCGATAGGCCCCATACAAGGTTTTCGGCCGCCGGTAGTGACGACCTAACCATGCGCTCCGGCGGCCGGCGGCGTGGCCGCTCGCTGCGCGGGCGCAACAGCCGGACTGCCGATCAAGCCGCGGAAGGTGATCGCGCCGTCGCGGCGCGGGTGGCCGACACTCCCCAATCGAGGCGGTCAACCTCGTTCCAGATTTCCTTGAAGAT
>VAZQ01000572.1:0-2472 GCA_005883115.1 Alphaproteobacteria bacterium
GCACGATTCCCGCGGCCTTCGGCGAGTTCAAGTCGGGCGCGGAAGCATGGCAGCGCCGCATCCAGTCCGGGCAAACCGGCGAGGCCATGACCAACCGCATTGCCGGGCAGTTCGGCGGCGTGCCTTTCAAGTATTTCGGCGACTGGACCGATCGCGTCGCGAAGGGCGAATTGCCCAAAAGCAAACCGCCGCGGCCGCAGGGCGTGGAGCGCAATGTCGTCGTCTCTTCCTGGGAATGGAGCACGGAGAAGCTTTATCTGCACGACCTGATCTCGTCCGACCGACGCAATCCGACCGTCAACGCCTACGGGCCGCTCTACGGCTCGCCGGAATACTCGACCGACAACATGCCCATTCTCGATCCGAAGACGAGCAAGGTGACGTTCTTCAAGCTGCCGGTCGCGGACCCGAAGATGGCGGAATCGCTCGGGCCTCCCTTCCATGCCAGCGCAATGCCCAAGCCATTGGCACCCTCCGCTTACTGGGGCGACGAGAAGATTTGGGACACGCGCGCCGACAACCACAACTCAATGTTCGACAAGAGCGGACGCGTTTGGCTCGCGGCGAACGTGCGCGGCCCCGACAACCCAGCGTTCTGCAAGAAGGGGTCTGATCATCCGTCGGCAAAAGTTCTTCCCATCGAACGGGCGGGGCGGCAGGCGGCAGTGCTCGATCCCAAGACGATGAAGTACACCTTCATCGACACCTGCTTCGGCACCCATCACCCGCAATTCGGCTATGACGCCGATAACACGCTGTGGTTCAGCGGCACGGGGCCTGTCGCGGGATGGCTCAACACCAAGATGTTCGATGCGACCGGCGATGCTGCGAAGTCGCAGGGCTGGTCGCCGTTCGTCCTCGACACCAATGGCAACGGCAAGCGCGACGAGTACGTCGAGCCGGACCAGGCAATCGATGCGGGCAAGGACAAGCGTATCGTGCCGGGCTCCGGCCCCTACGCGGTCATGCCGCATCCGAGCGACGGCTCGGTTTGGTACACGGTCGGCGTGTTTGCCGGGCCTGCGGGATTTTTGCGCTTCGACCCCGCGACCGGGCTGTCCGAAGTCTATCACCTTCCGAAGTCCGGATATGGCATCCGCGGCGGTGATATCGACAAGAACGGCGTCGTGTGGGGGTCGGCCTCGAACGGCAGCCTGGTCAGCTTCGACCGCCGCAAGTGCAAAGCCCCGCTCAACGGACCCAATGCGACCGGCGATCACTGTCCGGAGGGCTTCACATTCTACCGCTATCCCGGCCCGGGCTTCGAGGGCGAGCCGACCAGCGCCGAGGGCAGCTATTACACCTGGGTCGACCAGCACAACACGTTGGGGCTCGGCGAGGATGTTCCGATCTCGACCGCCAACCTCAACGACGGCTTTGTCGCGCTCAAGGACGGGCAGATGGTGATGCTGCGCATTCCCTATCCGATCGGCTTCTATGCCAAAGGCCTCGACGGGCGCATCGACGATCCCAACGCCGGCTGGAAAGGCCGCGGGTTGTGGAGCACCAACGGCGATCGCACGCCGTGGCTGATGGAGGGCGGCAAGGGCAGCAAGCCGCGTGCCGTGCACATTCAGCTGCGGCCCGATCCGCTCGCGCACTGAGCAAGAGCACCGCCCGGCGCTGCTCTTCGGCGCCGGGCGGGAATAGAATTCCCACGGCGCTGTTACCGACAAAGCAGTAGCCCGTTCGAACCCGGAGGATCGGCCATGATTGCAACCCGCCTCGCACTTGTCGCGTTCGCCTGTGCCGTCACAGTGCCTGCGAGCGCGCAGCTCATTCAGCGCAAGGACTTGAGCTATCCCATCGCGCTGACGATCGCGCAGGCGGCATTGGACGATTGCAAGGGGCGCGGCTACGCCACCGCCGTGGTCGTGGTCGATCGCGGCGGCAACACCGTGGTCGCACTGCGCGGCGATAACGCCGGCGCGCACACCATGGAAAATGCCCGCCGCAAGGCTTACACCGCGATGACCTTCAAGATGACCACGGCGGATTTCATCAAGGAGATGGCGACGCGGCCCGTACGGCGCGAGCAGACGACGCTGCCGAACGTGATCGCCATCGACGGCGGCGTGCCGCTCAAGGTCGACAACGACGTGATCGCCGGGGTCGGCCTCTCCGGCTCGCCCGGCATCGACGAACAGTGCGTGATGGCGGGAATCAACAAGGTCAAGGACCAGCTGCAATGAGCAGGCGAATGCAACGCGCTGGTCGCCGTCCATGATGAAGCGCGAGACATTCGCGATCGCGAACATCTATGTGCCGGTGAAGCGGCGCGCCACGCTCGACCCCAAGAAGGCGCAGGAGATCGCCGAGAGCATACTGCAGGTCGGCCTGCAAACCCCGATCCTGGTGCGGCAGGATGGCGAGCGCTTCGTGCTAGTGGAAGGGCTGCATCGCTTGGAAGCGTGCAAGCAACTGGGCGAGGACACGATCTTCGGATACCTCGTGCAGGCCCGGCAGCACTAG
>VAZQ01000572.1:2616-2875 GCA_005883115.1 Alphaproteobacteria bacterium
ACCGCCTCTTCGATGCGATGGAGCGTCTTTCCCACCGTGGCGCCGTCGCCAGCCCGCGCCGAATGGTCCGCGATCACCAGCATGCCGCCGGGCTTGAGCGCCGCGTAGAGCTTGCGATTCATCTCCGCGCGATCGACCTCCATATAGGTGGTGTCGTGGTAGAAGAAAAAGAACGTGATGAGGTCGAGATCGCGCACGTCGGCGGGCAGCGGGTCGTCGAACGGCCGCACCAACGCCACGACCTTCGCCATCGCCGGCG
>VAZQ01000254.1 GCA_005883115.1 Alphaproteobacteria bacterium
GGTGTCGCCGATGGCACTCAGCTTCTACGACGGTTGCATTCGCGCGCGCAACGATAAGCTCAAAGCGATACTCGATGTCAGTCTGCGGTATCCGACCTACCGCGACGGCCTGCGCGCGCTCCATGAGGCCGGCGATCATCTCGCCGTCACTCAGCCGACCGAAAAGACGCCAAACGCAGCCGCATCCACAGAGCAGGTGTCAGATGATCGCCGTGATTTTCGAAGTTTGGCCCAGACCTGAGCACAAGCAACGTTATCTCGACCTTGCTGCCCAGTTGCGGCCGCTGCTCGAGACAATTGACGGGTTCATTTCGATCGAACGGTTCGAGAGCATCTACGAGCCCGGCAAGATGCTCTCGCTTTCCTTTTTCCGCGATGAAGCGGCGGTGAATGCATGGAGGAATATCGAGGAACATCGGCGCGCACAGATCGCGGGCCGCGCCGAAATATTCGCGGATTATCGACTAAGGATTGCAGGCGTGATCAGGGACTACACCATGTCTGATCGCGCGGAGGTCCCCGCCGATAGCCGCCGCCAGCACGGCTAGCGGGCTTGTGCTACTCGGCTACGGCGGCAATCAGCCGCTCGATGTCCTCGGGCCGGGACAAGCGATGGTCTCCGTCTTTTACGAGAGTCAGCACGACGTCGTCGCGGGCAAAGCGAGAGGTCAGTTCGATCGTGTGCTGCCACGGCACGTCGGGGTCCTGCACTCCCTGGAGAATCCGCACCGGACAGCCGGTCTCGATCATGCCGTCGAGCAGAAGGTGTTTGCGTCCATCCTCGATGAGACCGCGGGTAATGAGATATGGCTCCTCGGAATACTGCGACGGTCGGGCCCAGACGCCGGTTCGTTCGATCTCACGCTTGACCTCCGGCGGGAACCGTTTCCACATCAACTCTTCAGTAAAGTCGACCGCCGGCGCGATCAGGACGAGCCGCGCCACGCGCGCATCCGCCGGGGTTCGGCGGGCGAGTTCGCGGCTTAGCAGCAACGCCAGCCATCCCCCCATTGACGAGCCTATGATCACGTGCGGGCCGTGGCAAAATGCGTCGAACACGGCGAGCGCCTCCTCGAGCCATCGGCCGATCGTGCCCTCGTTGAAATTGCCGCCAGATTCGCCGTGGCCCGAATAGTCGAAGCGCGTCATCGCCCGGCCATTCTCCTGCGCCCATCGATCCAGTGCCTCGGCCTTCGTGCCTCTCATGTCGGACTTGAATCCGCCGAGCCAGAACAGGCCGGCAGCTGCTCCGTCGCGCCGGCGGACGGCGATTTGGCGCGCCGCAATGCCGGTTCCAACATTCAAGGATTTGAGGCAAACATCGTTCATCTGCAGAGTCCGTAAGGCTATGAACGCAGCGGGCGCGGGGCGTGTTTGGGCCCGTGCGGCCATTGAATACAAGCATGCCCCGACGGCAAACAAGCCGCCGCGGAGCGAAGGAAATAAACTCCGTGAGCAACGACGAGAGGGAGCATCCGCGCACCTTGGCCGGCGCGACCGTCTTGCAGATTGTGCCCGCATTGCGCGAGGAGCCTGCCGCGCGCACTGCGCTTAATGTAGCCGCGGCGCTGCGAGAAATCGGCGCGCGCGCGCTCGTGGCAGCCGAGGACGGCCCGCTCGTTGCGGAGCTCACGGGATCCGGCGGCGAATGGGTTCCCCTCGTGAATGCAACGGTCAATCCGTTCCAGCTCAGGAGAGGCGCCCAGAGTCTGCAGCGCCTGATCGCCTCCGAACGGATCGACATCGTGCACGCGCAAAGCGCTGGCGGAGCGTGGATCGCCAACATGGCGGCAGCGCACACCTCGGTCTTGCTCGTCACCACGCTGCCGGACGTTCCGCCGGCTTCCCGCCTGCGTGCATATTGGGAGGCCGGGCTCGCGCGCGGCGATTCGGTGATCACGCCGTCGAACTTTGCCGCCGCGCCCATGATTGCCCGCCATAAGATTTCGCGCGAGCGGCTCACCATCATCCCACGCAGCATCGACCTTACAGCGTTCGATCCCGCCGCAGTCGACCCCGCGAGGATCGCGGCTTTGCGCAACGCCTGGCGAATTGTGCCCGCGGCGCGGATCTTGCTCGTTCTTGGACGCGTCGCACCTTGGAATGGGCAGCTCATTGTCCCTGAGATCGCGCGCATCATGCTCGATGGCGGTATGCGGGGTTTTGTTTTCGTGCTCGCTGGCGAACATCGCAGCCATCGCAAATACGCGCGCGCCGTGATGGAACAGGCGCAGAATGAAGGTGTACGGCCACTGGTTCGGCAGACGGGACACTGCCGCGACATGCCGGCGGCCTTGGCTGCAGCGGATACCGTGGTGGTGCCTGCAATCGAGCCGCCGGCACTCGGCCGCGTGGTGGCGCAAGCGCAAGCCATGGGGCGGCCGGTCGTCACATCGGATATCGGCATCTTGCCCGAACACGTGGTCGCGCCGCCGGAAATGCCGGAAGAGGTGCGCACGGGGTGGGTGGCAAAGCCGGGCGATGCAAAGGAATTTGCCCGCGCGCTCAACGACGCATTGAGCCTCGATGATGCCGCGTACCGCACGATGGCCGCACGCGCACGCCACTTCGCCGAATACATGTTTGCTCCGCATAGCGCTGCGGCCGCAACCCACGCTGTTTATAGTGTGCTGCTACGGCGCGACCTTTAGCAAGATACGAAGAGCGCGCGACCTATACCCGCGTTGCGTCCTCGTGGACCACATCGACGCGTTGGCAGCGAATGAGCCACGTGCCTTCAGCGGGGGTGATTGTGGTCTCAAGGCCGGTTCGGTCACGAACCGATGGAAAGCCGTTGACTTATGCGCGGATTGTCCCGATGTTTCGTCGGCCTGCAGCAGCAGGACTGTTGCAACGACATGAGGAGAGCAGAGCCATTCGTCGCCCAATGAGACCCGCGCAACCCGCCCCAAAGGACGGCCCGCGCATGAACGAGGAGATCCGAGTTCGCGAAGTCCAACTGATCGACCAGACCGGCCACAATCTTGGTCCCGTTGAGATCCAGATCGCCTTGGACAAGGCCCAGGAGGCCGGACTAGACCTCGTCGAGATTGCCCCCAATTCATCTCCGCCCGTCTGCAAGATTCTCGATTACGGCAAATACAAATATCAGGCGCAGAAGAAGGCCGCGGAAGCCCGCAAGAAGCAGAAGATAGTCGAGGTCAAGGAGATCAAGCTTCGGCCGATGATCGACGACCACGATTACGACGTGAAGATGCGCTCGATGCAGCGCTTTTTTGAAGAGGGCGACAAGGTGAAAGTCACGCTGCGCTTCCGCGGGCGCGAAATGGCGCACCAGGAGCTTGGTTACCAGCTCCTCAATCGGGTCAAGGATGACACTTCCAAAGTCGCTAAAGTCGAGCAGGAACCGCGCTTCGAAGGTCGTCAAGTGGTGATGGTGCTGGCGCCGAGGTGATGGGGAGCGAAGGCTCGCGTCCACGGCCTCCTGGGCTTGCGCCGCCAAGAGCGCTCAATCGCTCACACTTCCATAGTTGAACCCGCCGCTAGCTTCCAACCGTCGGACGCGTTTGGCCGATTAACCCGCGTTTGGGTTGTATTTCGCGGCGGCCTCTGCCATAACGCCGCCCTTCCGCCGCCCGGCCGAAAGGGCTGCCGTGGCGACGCTGATCAGCACGCTCATAAGAGCATAAAAGCCGTCGGCTGCGCCCTTTTGCCTGCCGCCGCAAAGGAGAGCCAAATGCCCAAGCTTAAGACCAAATCGGGCGCCAAAAAGCGTTTCAAAGTGACCGCAAGCGGGATGGTGCTTTACCAGCAATCCCGCAAGCGCCACGGCATGATCAAACGTACCAACAAGGCGATCCGTCAGCTGCGCGGGACTACGGTGCTGTTTAAGACCGACGGCGATAAGATCAAAAAATACTATTTACCCAACGGCTGATTACCCGCTGGGCCGCCGCGGCGGCCGGCGAATTGCAGGTAAAACGGAGGTTAGCCATGGCACGCGTCAAACGCGGTGTCACCGCGCATGCCAAGCACAAAAAAGTGCTGAAGGCCGCCAAGGGTTATTACGGACGGCGCAAGAATACCATTCGCATCGCAAAGCAGGCGGTAGAGAAGGCAAACCAATACGCCTATCGAGACCGCAAGCGCCGCAAACGCACCTTCCGCGCGCTCTGGATCCAGCGGCTCAACGCGGCGGTGCGGCCCTTCGGGCTCAACTATAGCCGGTTCATCAGCGGCCTCGGCAAGGCAGGTTTGTTGGTGGACCGCAAGGTCCTGTCCGATCTTGCGATCCGAGAGCCCGCGGCATTTGCCGCAATTGTCGAGAAGGCGAAGGGCGCAATCTCGGCGTGACGACGAGAGGGGCGGAGGGTTGAGGAGTTACTCGTCAGTCCTTCGAACGCGACGATGATCGATCCGGATTATGTGCAATGCATGGCGCGCTATAACCGTTGGCAAAACGACAACCTATATGCCATTGCCGACGCCTTATCCGAGGCCGAACGCCGACGCGAGCGGGGGGCGTTCTTCGGCTCGATCCACGCGACGCTGAATCACCTGCTCTGGGCTGATCGCATCTGGATGAGTCGCCTTGCCGGCGTGCCATCTCCTCGTGGCGGCATCCCCGAATCGGTCTCGCTGTATGACGATTGGGGCGAGTTGAAACACGAGCGTAAAGCCTTCGATGCGGTCGTCATCGACTGGGCGGACCGCCTCGACGGAGCATCGCTGGCAGGCGAACTCGCGTATTACTCCGGCGCGATCAAGTCGCACCTGCGCAAACCAAAATGGGTTCTGGTCACGCACATGTTCAATCACCAGACACATCATCGCGGTCAGGTGCATTGCATGCTCACGCAAGCGGGCGGCAAGCCCGGCGATACCGACCTGCCGTTCATGCCGACGTGACGGAGCAGGCGGACTTACATGCAGGTTCTCAAGGCCGAAACGAATGGCTTGGCGCAGGGAGAGGGGCGCGCATTCCTTAATCCGCTCGAGCCCAAGACGCTGCGCTGGCGCAGTTGAGGAGATTGATGACCGACCTGCATGCGCTCGAGACTGAACTTCTTGCCGCCGTCACAAACGCCAGTGATGAACCGGCGCTGGAAGCCGTACGGGTTGCGGCACTGGGCCGCAACGGTTCGATATCCACGCTGCTGAAGACGCTGGGGACGATGTCGCCCGAAGCGCGTAAGGAGCAAGGGGCCGTCATCAACGGTCTCAAGGACCGCGTCACGGCTGCGATCGCCGAACGAAAGGAGGCCCTGAAACAATCGGCGCTCGATCAGCGACTCAACACCGAGACCCTAGACGTTTCATTGGCCGTGCCGGAGCCGCCGACGGAGGTCGGACGCATCCATCCGATCAGTCAGGTGGTAGACGAGCTAACGGCGATCTTCGCCGACATGGGCTTTGCTGTGGCCGAAGGACCCGACATCGAGAGCGACGACTACAATTTCACCAAGCTCAACTTCCCGGAAGGTCATCCGGCAAGGGAGATGCAAGACACGTTCTTTTTCCAACCGAAGCCCGATGGGTCGCAGCTTCTACTGCGCACGCACACGTCGCCGGTTCAGATCAGGACGATGCTGGCGCACAAGCCGCCGATCCGCGTCATCATTCCTGGCCGCACCTACCGCAGCGACAGCGATCAGACCCACACACCCATGTTCCACCAGGTTGAGGGCCTCGTCATCGATACGAGCTCGCATCTCGGGCATTTGAAATGGATTCTGCAGGAATTCTGCAAGGCCTTCTTCGAGGTTGATCAGGTCAACATGCGCTTCCGTCCCTCATTTTTTCCGTTCACCGAACCATCGCTCGAGGTCGACATTCAGTGCCGACGCGACAAAGGGGAGGTCAGATTCGGCGAGGGCGACGACTGGATGGAGATCCTGGGCTGCGGCATGGTGCATCCGAACGTGCTGCGCAATTGCGGGCTCGATCCCGACGAGTATCAGGGCTTCGCATGGGGTCTGGGGATCGATCGCATCGCCATGCTCAAATACGGCATGCCGGATTTGCGCCCGTTCTTCGAGGCCGACGTGCGCTGGCTCTCACATTATGGTTTCCGGCCGCTCGACTTCCCAACTCTCGCGGGAGGATTGAGCGGCTGATTGCGCCGCTGCAACCCCTCGCCATGCGTCAATCGCCGGATCGATTGCCGTTCGGACGAGGGGATAGTCCCGGGTCCGCGGAATGATGAAATTCACGCTTGCTTGGCTGAAGGAACACCTCGACACCGAGGCGCCGCTTGCAGCCGTTGTCGACAAGCTCACCATGATCGGTCTCGAGGTCGAGAGTGTCGCAGACCGGGGCAAAATGCTGGCGCCATTCACCATCGCGCGAGTGATCTCGGCCGAGCAGCACCCGAACGCGGACCGCCTGCGCGTGTGCATGGTCGATACTGGCGCGGGCGAGCCGGTCCAAGTCGTGTGCGGCGCGCCGAACGCGCGCGCGGGCATGAAAGGTGTCTTCGTGCCGCCCGGCGCCTTCATCCCGGGCAAAAACATGACGCTGGGCATCGGCAAGATTCGCGGCGTCGAGAGTCGCGGGATGCTGGTGTCGGAGTTCGAATTGCAAATTTCCGATGACCACGAAGGCATTATCGAGCTTCCCGCGGATGCGCCGATCGGAGCGAACTACGCACAATGGGCGGGACTCGACGATCCGCTCATCGAGATCAATCTCACGCCCAACCGCGGCGACTGCACCGGCGTCAACGGCATCGCGCGTGATCTCGCCGCGGCCGACATAGGCAAGTTGCGGGACAGAAGCATTCGGCCAGTGAAAGGGGAGTTCCCGTGCCCCGTGAAGGTGACGCTCGACTTCGGCACGACGCCTCCGCTTTGTCCCGCTTTTGCGCTGCGGCTTGTGCGTGGCGTGACCAACAACCCCTCTCCGGCGTGGCTGCAGCGCCGACTCATCTCGATCGGGCTACGTCCGATCAATGCGCTGGTCGATATTACGAATTTCGTTACTTACGATCGCGGCCGGCCCCTGCACGTATTCGACGCCGCCAAAGTGCACGGCAATCTTGCTGTACGGCGAGCGCGCGAGGGCGAAAGTTTGGTTGCGCTCGATGATAAGCGCTATTTGCTCGATTCCACCATCTGCGTCATCGCCGACGAGAGGGGCGTGGAATCGCTAGCCGGCATCATGGGCGGGGAAGCGACGGGCTGTTCGGACACGACGACGGACGTGCTGATCGAGTCCGCACTGTGGGACCCGGTGAACATCGCGCAGACCGGTCGCAAGCTCGGCATCCAATCGGACGCCCGCTACCGTTTCGAGCGCGGGGTTGATCCCGCTTTCATGCTGCCGGGCCTCGAGCTTGCGACCAGCATGGTGCTCGATCTCTGCGGCGGCAGAGCATCGGAGGTGACGGTCGCCGGTACACCGGACACGCCCGAACACATCATCGATTTTCCTCTGCAGGAACTGCCACGACTGACGGGCCTTCGTGCTGATCCGCGCGAGGTCGAGCGCGTGCTCGGCCGTCTCGGGTTCTCCATCACTGCCGGCGGCAAGAGCTTAAAAGTTACCGTCCCGTCATGGCGGGGGGATGTCGAGGGCAAGGCTGACCTGGTGGAGGAGATCGTGCGTATCCTCGGCGTCCACCGTATTCCTCCGACGCCGTTTGATCGGGGTGAGGCTCCGCGCAAGCCGGTGCTCACGCCCATTCAGCTGCGCACCCGAAAGGCCAAGCGCGCGCTCGCCGCGCGCGGCATGCTCGAGGCCGTAGCTTGGTCGTTTATTGGGAGGTGGCAAGCCGAGTTGTTCGGCGGCGGGAACCCCGAACTGGCGCTCGCCAATCCAATTGCCTCGGATCTTTCCGATATGCGACCGAGCCTGATCCCGGGCCTTGTTGCCGCGGCACAGAACAATGGGGATCGCGGGTTCGCCAACGTAGCGCTGTTCGAGGTCGGACAGGTTTTCCGCGGCGATCGCCCGCAGGATCAGTTCACCGCCGCTAGCGGCGTTCGCCGCGGACTCGCCAAACCGACCGGCATCGGACGCCATTGGTCCGCGTCGGACGGCGAAGTCGATGTGTTCGATGCCAAAGCCGACGCGTTGGCGGTGCTCGCTGCCGCCGGGGCCCCCACGCAGGCGCTGCAGGTGGTGCCAGGAGGCCCGCCGTGGTTCCACCCCGGACGATCGGGCAGCATCCAAATCGGCCCGCAGAACGTGCTCGGACATTTCGGCGAGCTGCATCCACGCGCTCTCGAAATCCTGGATGCGGAGGGGCCGCTGGTCGCGTTCGAGGTGATCCTGGAAAAAATCCCGGAGCCGAAGGCGAGGGCAACACGAGCGCGGCCGGTTCTGGAGTTTTTCCCCTTCCAACCGCTGGAGCGCGATTTCGCCTTCGTCGTCGACCGCGCGGTGAACGCCGCCGATATCCTACGGGCCGCGCAGAGCACCGATCGCAAGCTCATCACCAATGTGAAAGTGTTTGACGTCTACGAGGGCGCGGGCATTGAGCCCGGGAAGAAGTCGATCGCGATCACCGTGACATTGCAGCCGCGGGAAAAAACGATGACCGACGCCGAAATCGACGCAGTCGCTGCCAAAATAGTAGCCGAGGTCGGCAAGCGAACGGCCGGCGTGCTGCGCGCCTAATACCAACCCTTTCTGTTCGTCATTCCGGCCGAGCCGCGGCAGCGGCGAGAGCCGGAATCCATAACCACCGCCGGTGGCTATGGATTCCGGGCTCGCGGGCTTCGCCCGCGCCCCGGAATGACGAGTCAGAATTTACGCGGGTTGGTATAATTGCACTCAGCCGCGCTTGCTGGGCCCGCCGAGCAGCTTCACCACCGCGTCCGCGGCACGCTCGCCCGATTCCCAGGCTCC
>VAZQ01000255.1:0-14445 GCA_005883115.1 Alphaproteobacteria bacterium
CGATATTGCATCCGCGGTTTCGATGCGGCCTCGCCGTCCATGCGGACCATGCCGTTCTCTCCATTCCGGAATGTTGGCCATCTATAGCGCCGTCCGAAGGCGCGAGCAAAGTGCTACCAGCGCGCGACACGCCGCCTGTTGCCGAGCAATCTGCAGCGCTTTAATGACGCTCTCAGGCGGAGGTGGGCTCCGCTCCGCCGCCTTCGGTCACCGCCTGTCCCGGATTACGGCCGGCGCCTTTGCCGTTTTTGGTCTTCTGCGGCTCCTTGCTAATGTCCGAGACCACCTCGAGCGTCGGACCAGTTACCGGCGCCGGGCGCCCCGCCAAAATATCGCGTTGCAGACGAGCATAGTCCCGACGCGTCGTTTCCAGCGCACCTTGGGCAACGGCGAGTTCGACCCGCTCGCGCTGCAGACTCGCGTTGAGCTCATCGATGCGCCGTTCGGCCTTGGCCCGATAGGCTCCCGCGTCGACCTCGATTTCGGCGATGCGGTCGCTCAGCATCTTTATCTTCTGCTCGGCATGGGCGAGCACGGTCTCGCGCGCCTTGAGAGTTTCCGTGGCACTGTTGCAGCGCTCCTGGAGCGAGGCGCGCAATTGCTCGAGCTCACGCACCTTGCCATCGAGCGCATCGCGGGCGGCCGTGAGCCGCTCGACCACCTTCTCGGTGCTGTTGCGGGCGATTGTCGCCTCCATCGCCTTACGCTCGAGCACACGGATCTCCTCGGTTCGCCCGACGAGACTCTGGCGCACCTCCGAGAGGAGTTTCTCAGCAGTGGCTGCTCGCGAACGCAAGGCCTCGAGCCGTAGATTCAATGCATAAGTCTCGGATTGATGCCGCTCGTTGGCCTCATCGCGCGCGGTGGCAAGCGTGGCGCGCTCGTTCTCCGCCGCCGTCAGGCTGATCTCCATCTGCTCGAGCCGCGCACGCGCGGCAGTCAGTGCATTCTCGCTCTCGGTCAAGCGGCGCGATAATCGCGAGTTTTCTGCGAGGGTTTGATCGAGCGCGGTTTGCAGCGAGCGCCTGTCATTCTCCAGCAGCAAGAGCTTTTCCCGCGTCTGCGCAGTCTCAGCCTGCAATTCCACGATCCGTTTATCGGCGCTACTGGCGTGATCGACCAGAATCTGGTTGGCCTCGCCCAGCGCTCGTGCATTGGCCGCCTCCTGCGCCAATTGGCTCTCGAGATTGGCGATCTCCGAACGCGCACCCACGATTTCGCTAGCAAGTTCCGCCTTGTCCCCGTCGAGCCCGCGCGCCGTCTGTTGCGCCAAGGCCAATTCCCGCCGCAGGTCCTCGCCCGCGGTTTCCAGATCGGCCGCGCGTTTTCCGAGCAAGCCGTATTCGCTGCGCAAGCTCTCGTGAGTGCTGCGAAGTTCTGTGAGCGCATTGCGCAAGCCGAAATTCTCGGTCTTCTCCTGCTCGAGCGCGTGCAGCGACGAGCCGATCGGCTCGACGAGATTGCGGAAGGCTTCCTTAAGGTCGTCGAGCGCGCCGATACGACGGTCGGTATCGATCAGAAGGTTGCGCAGCGTCTCGTTGTCTTCACCGACCCGGGCACCAATATCGGCAAATGTCGGCTCGCTGCGCTGTTCGCCGCCGCTCGCTAAAATTTTGGCGGAAGCAGGGCTCGGAAACGACGCGGATGCGACGCCCTTCCGTGCAAGAAAGTCGGAGATCGTACGCATGGCACCCCCACAACATGACACAACCTCCCGGCTTATACAGACTTTTCCAATCGGTCACAATCGAAACACCGATGCCATCGAAACACCGATGCCAAAACACCGATGCCGCCGCAAAAGCAAGCATGACCAAGGCCTATTTCTTGAAAGGACGCAGCAAGGCCGCGGCCAGAGCACTGAAGGCCATGCTCAGCCGCGCGGCAACACGTGCGCCCATTTGGCACGGATGCCGGCGTCGAGTTCCTTGCTGGCACGCGCGACGCGGGGGAAGCTGTCGCGCCGCGACCAGGGTTTGCAGGCATCGATAACCACGCGCGCGTTGCGCGGATCGTCGCCACCATATGCCATCGGGTCAAGCGCGGTGCTCCAGCAGCCGCGCAATGTTTCCATGCCTTCGCGCGGGTCGCAGCGCGTGCACATCGCCCACACCACTTGATCCATGTCGGCGGGATCGATGTCGTCGTCAACCACCACGACAAAGCGGTTGGCGTAGGCGCCTGCGTGGCATTGGGAGGCGATCAGCCCCGCCTGCTTAGCGTGACCCGCATATTGCTGCTTGATCGAGACCGTGAGCCACAGCCGGCTTCCGCCCGCGGCATGCGCCCAGACGCCCTTCACTTCCGGCACGCCGGCCGCTTCGAGCTGATTCCACACAGCGCCGGAGCGGTAGGTCCCGCGATAGAAGGAATCGTCATCGGGTGGCACCGCCGGGACCGCGCCCAGCAGGATCGGGTTGTTCCGGTGCATGAAAGTCGCGATGCGGATCGCCGGTTCTTTTTTTCTGCCCCCCGCGTAATAGCCGGTCCATTCCCCGAGCGGCCCCTCATCGAGCAGATCGTTGGGATGGATAAACCCCTCGAAAGCGATCTCCGCGTGCGCCGGAATCGGCAGCCCAGTGGCCGGCCCCTCGATCACCTCGACCGGCTCACCGATCAGACCGCCGGCCACATCGTATTCGTTCTTTCCGTATGGGATCTCGAGTCCCCCCACCATGAACAAGGCGGGATGCATGCCCGCGACCACCGCGATCGGACACGGCTCGCCGCGCTCGTGATAACGCCGTTTGATCAAATCGCCATGCTTGCCTTTGGAGCACATTACCGTGGCCACGTTCGGCCCCTGGTATTGCACGCGATAAGCGCCGTAATTGATCCAGCCGGTGTCGGGGTCCTTCATGATCACCATGCACCCCGTGCCGATATAGTAGCCGCCGTCGTGCTCGTGCCAGCGCGGCGTCGGGATCGTGTCGATGTTCACGTTTTTGCCGCTGCTGACGTTCTCCATGAGCGGACCGGATTTCACTTTCACCGGTGCGAAGCTGCGCGCTTCATTCATGTATTTGCGCCAATAGGAGACGAGCTCGATCGCAGAAGCGTCGAGCGGCATGCCAACGGTGAGATTGATGCGCCGCACTGACGTGAGAATGTTCGCGAGGATGCGGTGCCCGTGAGGATAGCCCGGAATGTCGTCGAATAGCACTGCGCGATTGCCCATCTTGCGCATGTAGAGGTCGACGATTCCGCCGATTTCGACCTCCCGCTCCGCACCGTTGATCTCCTGCAGCTCGCCCGCCGCGCGCAGCGCATCGATCCAAATACGCAGGTCCTGGTTCGACGGCTTGGGCGCGCTACTTGCGGAGCGCTTCGTGGCTTGGGCGACGCTCTGCATCCGGCACTCCTCATTTCAGCTCGCAGCGCGCACGCAGGAAGACGAGTTGTGCTGCCGGCTCAAGATCTCCTTGAGCCGCTGCGGCGTCACCGGCAGCTGCCTCACCGCACCCGGCATTCCGATAGCGTCATCGATGGCGGAGGCAATCGCCGCACCGACCCCGGTGATACCGCTCTCGCCCGCCCCTTTGATGCCGAGCGGATTAAGCGGACTCATATAGTCCTCGCGCAAGATGACATGGACGTTCGCAACCTCGCGTGCCGTCGGCAGAAGGTAATCGGCAAAAGTCGTCGCCAGCGGATCGCCGCGCTCATTATAGGTGAATTCCTCGAGCAGCGCCCCACCCATGCCTTGAGCGAACCCGCCAACGATTTGCCCTTTCACCAGCGCCGGATTGATCGCGCGGCCGATGTCGTAAGCAATGACGTAGTCCTCGACCGCGACGCTGCCAGTGTCGCGATCGACCTTCACCACTGCGAAGTGAATGCCGTATGGGTAGACTTGGTGCTTCACCCGGAACCAGCCTTCGGCTGACAAACCCGGCACGCGGCCGCCGAGGGTTTTCGACGTCGGGGCAAGATGCTCGGCAATGTCGCCGAGACTGATTGAAGGCCCCGCAGGATCGTCCTTGTGCCGCACGTTTCCGTCGATGATTTCGAGCGTCTCGGGATGCGCTTGCATCAGTGATGCCGCCGCCTCGATGGCTTTTGCGCGCAGCTTAACGGCACCCTCATGGGTGGCGGATGCCGTCATGACCGTCGCGCGCGACGCATGCGCTCCGATCCCATAGGTGATGCGATCGGTCTGGCCGTGGGTGACGCGGACGCGCCGATAATCAATGCCCAAAACCTCGGCGCATACCTGCGCCATCACCGTCTCGAAACCTTGGCCGAGCGAGGCGCCGCCGGTGATGAGCTCGACCGCGCCCGAGCTGTCGACCTCGATTCTCACCCCGTCGGCCGGGCCCAATCCGCTCTTTTCCACGAACATCGCAAATCCGGCTCCGACCGCTTCACCGCCAGCGCGCCGGCGCGCCAGCTCGACCTTGCGCTTGTCCCACTCGAGCCTGGCCAAGAGCTTGTCGAGCAAGCCGACATAATCTCCGGAATCGTGCTCAATCTCCTCCCCCAAGGCCTCGAGCGGCCGGTGATACGGCATCTCATCCGCCGCAATCGCGTTGCGCCGTCGCACCTCGTTCGGCTCGATGCCAAGCTTGGTCGCAATGGCGTCGATCAGCCGCTCGCGAACGAACGTCGTCTCGTAACGCCCCGGCGCCCGGTAGGTGGCCGCTGGCGTCTTGTTCGTGAGGCGAAAGTGGCCCACCGCGCGATAGGCCGGCACCCGATAGGGACCCGGCAGGATGCCCGCCGTCATATGTACGACGCGCGCGGCGTGGGTGCGCACATAGGCGCCCTGGTCGTGGAAATAGCAGTCATCAATTGCGAGGATGCGGCCCTCATCGTCGACCGCCGCGCGCAGGCGGTGAAGCTGCTGGCGCGATTGGTTGGCGGCCATCAAATGCTCACGCCGGTCCTCGAGCCATTTCACCGGCCGGTTGAGGCGCATCGCGGCTACGCACACCAGCACGTCTTCCGGATAGAGCTCGCCGCGGATGCCGAACCCGCCTCCGACATGGGATTCGAGGACGTGGATCGAGGACGGCGCGCGCTTGAGCATGCGCGCGAGCAGGTCGCGATTGCGATGTGGCACTTTGGCGGCGCCATGCAATTGGAGGATGTCGCGCGCCGCATCATAGCGCCCGATCGCACCGCGCGTCTCGAGCGGCACGCCGGAATGGCGTCCGATCGCCAATTCGAGCTCAACGACCATAGGTGCTGCGCGCAGGACTGCGTCAACGTCGCCGTAGCCCTGACGAACGATACATACCTCGGTGGTGCGGCCGGTGAAGAATTCGACGGGCTCAGCCTCAGCAGCGAGCAAGACCGGCAGTTCCTCGACTTCGAGCGCGACAAGCTCGGCCGCGTCTTCCGCCACATAGGGATCATCGGCGAAAACCGCAGCGACCGGCTCGCCCACATACCGCACCTTTTCGGTTGCGAGCACCGGCTGGCGATAGGGTTCCAGCGCGGGAATTCGCCCCTCACGGAAATCGATCGGCGGCACGTCGGCTATGTCGGCTGCGGTCCACACCGCGACGACTCCGGGCAGCGCGAGCGCAGCCGAGGCGTCGATCGCGACGATTTTGCCGTGGGCGTGGTTGGCGCGAACAAGGCGCATGTGCAGCTGGTGCGCAAATGAGATATCGCCAGCGAAGCGACCGTGCCCCCGAACCAGCGGCGGATCCTCGAGCCGCGTGACGGATTGTCCGATCCACTTGTTGGCCACGGCCGCCCCCGCTGCGCTCCCGTCTTGGCTGCGGCCGCTCTCTTGCGATTGCTGATGCTGCCGTCCGGCGTCGACGGTGAGAGTCATGCGGCCGCCTGTTCGAGCGCCCGACGCGTCACCGTGCGTGCGAGGTCGCGGCGGTATGTGGCGCTGGTCACGGCATCTTCGAGCGGATCGACCGCGGCTGCAACCCAACCGCGGCGGCCGCAGTCTCGAAGGATGCGCGGTCGGCCGTACGTCCGGCGAGAGCCCGCTCGGCGTCGGCTATGCGCCGCGGCTGCGGCTCAATCCCGCCAACCGCTACGCGCGGATCGCAGATCACCCCATCTTGGAGGCGAAAGCTCACAAGGGCCATGCCTAGGGCAAAGTCGCCGGCGCGGCGATTGAACTCATAGAAACCGAAACGGGAGTCGGCGCCACTGACGGGCAGCCGTACTTCCGTCAAAAGCTCGTCCTCATTCAGCGCCGTCGTCATGATCCCGCGGAAAAAGTCCTGCGCCGGAATGGTGCGAGTGCCAGCCGCGCTTCTCGTCACCATTTCTGCGCCGAGCGCCGCCGCCACGAGACACCATTCGGCGGCAGGATCGGCATGCGCGATGCTGCCGCAGAACGTGCCGCGGGTGCGAATCGGATAATGGGCGATGTGACGCACTACCACGGCGAGGAGCCGCCCCAGCGGACCATCCACCACCGGCTTGTGGAAGGCCGCATGGCGCACGCCCGCGCCGATGCAAAGCCGTCCCCCGTCCACAGCGAGTCGCCGCAGCGCCTCGACCCCGTTGATGTCCACAAGATGCGCCGGGCGTGCCAGACGAAACGCCATGATCGGCACGAGGCTCTGGCCCCCCGCAAGCACGCGCCCATCTTCGGCCGCAACCTCGGCCAGCGTATCGACTGCTTCTTCGATCGTCTTGGGGGCGTGATAGCGGAACCGCGCGGGCTTCATCGTTCCTCATCGCGGATACGGCGGCCGTCAAAGCAAGGCAGAACGATCACCGCTCGTCGCGCCTATGCGGGCACTGATTTTTTTGGATTGAGGCACAGTTGGTGGTGTATGTAAAGAAGCCGCGTCCACGGGGATCGATCCGCCAAAGATGAAGCCGCCCCCCTTTCGCTATCACGATCCAAAAACAGTCAGCGAGACGATCGGGCTGCTCGGTAGCCTCGAAAACGCCAAGCTGCTTGCGGGCGGTCAGTCGTTGATGCCCATGCTCAACATGCGATTTGTGCTGCCCGACCACATCGTCGATCTCAACCGCGTTGAAGGCTTGTCCTACATCCGCGAGATGCGCAGCGCGCTTGAAATCGGCGCCATGACGCGCCAGCGCGATCTCGAATTTTCCGACGCGGTGCGCGCGCGCTGGCCGATCATGCACGAAGCATTGCTGCAGATAGGGCACCGGCAGACCCGCAACCGGGGCACAATCGGCGGCTCGCTATGCCATCTCGATCCGGCGGCGGAACTGGTCTCGCTCGCATTGGCCTATGACGCGACCGTCACGGTCGCCGGCCCGAACGGGCAACGCGAGGTCCCGTTCGCCGACTTTCCCGTCGCCTATATGACGCCCGCAATCGAGCCGAACGAACTCGTCGTCGGTGTGCGCTACCCGCAATGGGCGGCCAACCACGGCTATGCGTTCGTCGAATTTTCGCGCCGGCATGGCGACTTCGCCATCACCTCGGCCGCCGTTTTGCTCGAGGGCGAGGCCTCGGGCAAGATCACGCGCGCCTCGGTGACCGTCGGCGGCCTGGGAACTGCGCCACGCCGCGCCCAAGATGTCGAGCAGGCAATCGTGGGGCAGGTGCCGGCAGGCACGCTCTTCCGCGATGCCTGCGAGAGCTGCCGAAAGCTCGAGGCAATAGATGACGTGCACGCCCCGGCGTCTTATCGTCAGCATTTGGCCGCGGTGCTGTCGCGGCGGGCCCTGGAGAAGGCGTACGTGCGCTTGCGCGATGCGCACGGGCAGCCGCACTAGGAACCGACCATGGGAGAGAGTCGCAAAATTACCCTGACCGTCAACGGAAAGCGGTACGAGGAAGAGGTCGAGGTCCGCGTCACCCTTGCGGATTTCATCCGCCATCAACTCGGTCTCACCGGAACGCACCTTGGCTGCGAGCACGGCGTCTGCGGCGCCTGCACCGTCCTGTTCGACGACCATTCGGCGCGCTCCTGCCTGATGCTTGCGGTGCAGGCGGACGGCCACGATATCCTCACCGTCGAAGGCATCGCGCCCTCACTCGACGAGTTGCACCCCTTGCAGCAGGCGTTCCACGAACACCACGGTCTCCAGTGCGGCTTCTGCACCCCAGGCATTCTGACGACGCTGATCGAGTTCCTGCGCGAGAATCCGGATCCGACCGAGCAAGAGGTGCGGGTCGCCATTTCCGGGAACCTCTGCCGTTGCACCGGCTATCAGAACATCGTCATTGCGACGCTGGACGCAGCAAAGCGGCTGCGCGCGCAAGCAGCACAATCACAGGTAAATCTTCCGAAAACCCATTGACCGAAAAATGTTGATTTTCGTGCCGCGCGCGGAGTAGCTAGCGGCAATCTCGAAACGCTTCCAGGCGGGACTTCGTTATGGCGCACCGGCCGTTCGCATCGGCACCTTACGTGGTGGGCAAAGGCGCACCAGCGCTGGCCCCAACGCATATACCGGCCGAGGAATCGCTGTGTCCGGTCGTCTCGCACGACTGGATTAATTCGGAATACAAGCATCTGGTCGTCGACGCCTCACCGAAGGCGCTCGCGGTCAAACCGGGCCAATTCTTCAATCTGTTGTGTCCTTCGCCGGATGCCGCCGAACTCTGGCTGCGCCGTCCGCAGAGCGTTTATCGCATCGACCGGGAGAACCGCCGCATCGAGTTCCTCTATAAGTGCGTCGGCCGCGGAACATTTGGACTGGCGACGCTGGAGCCGGGGGATGAACTCAACATGGTTGGGCCGCTGGGTGTCGGCTTCGCCATTGATCGCCGCTGGAAGCACATCGTGGTCCTCGGCCGCGGGGTCGGGCTTGCCACCTTGGCGCCAATTTCCCAGCTCGCCGGCGAATGCGGGATCGGCGTCACCGCCATCCTGAGCGCCCGCAGCGCGGAATTCGTGATGGCGGACGATCTCTTCGGCAAGGTCGGCGACGTCATCGCGGTGCTTGACAGTGACGCGACCAGCGCGGTTGAGCACGTGGAAGCAATCCTAAAGCGGCTGATCGCGCAGCGCCAAGCCGACGCGTTCTATACCTGCGGCTCGAACCGGCTCCTTCAATTGATGAAGCGTCTCGGCAAGGCGCACGGCATTCCCGGCCAGGTCGCAATGGAACAGGTGATGGCCTGCGGGCTCGGTCCCTGCTACGTCTGCGTGCGCACCTTCGAAGTCGACGGCAAGAAAGAGCTTCGCCGCGTGTGCATCGACGGGCCGGTATTCGATCTACAGGAGGCGGTCGGATGGTAGACATGAGCGTGAAGATCGGGAGTGTAACGCTGCAGAACCCGATCATGCCGGCGTCGGGATGCTTTTCGACCGATCTTGCGCAGGTAATCGATTTGAATCGATTGGGCGCGCTGGTCGCAAAAACGGTCTCGCGCGAGTTTCGCGCCGGCAATCCGCCGCCGCGTGTCTCCGAGGTCGAAGGCGGCATGATCAACTCCATCGGCCTGCCGACCAAGGGCATCGAATATTTTCTCAGCCACCAGGTGCCGGACTATAAGCGCTTCTCGCCGCCGCTCGTCGGCTCGATCTCCGCGACGACGATCGAAGATTTCGAGGCCATGGCACGCGACGTCAGCACGTCCGCCATCGATGTCCTGGAGGTCAATATCTCGTGCCCGACACGCGATCCGAAGGGAGGTAATTTCGCGCTGCACGAGGAGCACACGTTCAATGTCATGCGCCGCATCCGCCAGACCACGGACAAGCCGATCTGGTGCAAACTCTCGCCCAATGCCGGCGACGTTGTCGCCATCGCCAAGTCCGCCGAGCTGGCGGGAGCCGACGCGCTGGTGGTGTCGAATACGATTCTGGGCCTCAAGATCGACATCAACACGTTTCGGCCCGCGATCGGCAACAAATTTGGCGGGCTCTCTGGTCCCGGCATCAAGCCGATCATCGTGCGCATGGTCTATCAGTGCGCCAAGGCCGTTAAGATTCCGATCATCGGCTGCGGCGGCATCGTCAAGCTAGAGGACGTGATCGAATACATGCTCGCCGGCGCCAGCGCGGTCATGATCGGCTATCTGATTTTCCGCAACCCGTCTGGAATCATCGCGATCATCGACGGACTGCAAGAGTGGTGCGCCAAGCGCGGCTTTGCCCGTGTCGCTGATCTTACCGGCGCGATGATCGATGAAGCGCCACGCGAGACCTATGCCGCGGCCGCCGCGCCTATTGGCTGATCGAACCTGCTCGAGCCGAGATTAGTCGCTCGGATGAAATGACCACCCGAATAACCATTCGCAAGCCTGACGATTGGCACCTGCACGTACGCGATGGCGCCATGCTCAAGGCGGTGATGCCGTTCACGGCAAGACAGTTCGGTCGCGCCATCCTGATGCCCAACCTCGTGCCGCCGGTCGTAACCACCAAGGATGCGATCGCCTATCGCGAGCGGGTGATGGCCGCGCTGCCGGCGGGCTCGACTTTCAAGCCGCTGATGACCTGTTATCTCACCGACGAGACGGACCCCGACGACGTCGAACACGGCTTCAAGGAAGGCGTGTTCACGGCGGTCAAACTCTATCCCGCCCACGCCACCACGTATTCGGCCGCGGGCGTGACCGACCATCGCAAAATCATGCCCGTGCTGGAGCGTATGGAAAAAATCGGCATGCCGTTCCTGATGCACGGCGAGGATGTGGACCCGGAGGTCGACATTTTCGACCGCGAAGCCATGTTCATCGAGCGCTATCTCTCCAAATGGACGAGGCAGTTCCCAGCGCTGCGCTTTACGCTGGAGCACCTATCGTCGAAAGAGGGCGCCGATTTCGTGCGTAGCACCGCGCCGCAGGTCGGCGGAACGATCACACCCTACCATCTGGTGCTGACCCGCACGGATTGGCTCGGATGGGGGCTCAAGCCCTACATGTATTGCATGCCCGTCATCAAAACGGCCAAGGACCGGGCGGCATTGCGCAAGGCCGCGACGTCGGGTGAAGCCTGCTATTTTCTGGGCACCGACTCCGCGCCCCATCCGGTGGCGAAGAAGCTCTCGGTGAACGGCATCCCCGGCGTGTTCAACGCGCCGGTCGCGATCGAGACCTATGCGAAAGTATTTGAGGAGGAAGGCGCGCTCGACAAGCTCGAAGACTTTGCGTCCGTTAACGGTCCCAGGCACTATCGCCTGTCCGTGAATGAAACGACGATCACGCTCGAAAAATCCCCTTGGACTCCACCGCAGGAGATCAAGGTCGAAGGGCCCGATGAAAAGGCGCTGATCTATCGCGGCGGGGAAACGATCGAGTGGAAGGTCGTGTCCAGCTGAAATTTCTGCGTACGCAGCCGGCTGTAAGCACGGTGTGAGAGGCCACATGGCGAGATCGCAAGCCGACGTCATCGTCGTGGGCGCAGGGAATGCCGCCTTCTGCGCGGCACTCGCGGCGCAGGAGCAAGGCGCCTCCGTGCTGATGCTCGAGGCCGCGCCCGAGGAGGAGGCTGGCGGCAACAGCAGGTTCACCGCAGGTTCGGTGCGCGTGGTCTATAACGGGGTGGACGACATCAAGAGGCTGGTCCCGGATCTAACCGAGCAGGAGATCGCCACCACCGATTTCGGCACGTATACGCGAGAGCAGTTTTTCGACGACATGGCGCGGGTGACACAAAATCGCGCCGATCCTGATTTGGTCGAGCTGCTGGTGACCAGAAGCTTCGACACGTTCTGCTGGATGCGCGACAAGGGCGTACGCTTCATCCCGATCTACGGCCGTCAAGCCTTCAAGATCGAAGGCAAGTTTAAATTCTGGGGCGGCCTGACCGTCGAGGCGGTCGGGGGCGGCCCGGGCCTGATCCAGATGCTCACCGACGCGGCGACCAAACGCGGTATCGAAATTCGCTACCGCACCCGCGCGTTGAGCCTTCTCTATGACGGCGTGCGGGTGAGCGGCGTCCGCATCCGCCACGACGACGTGGAAAGCGAGCTGCCCAGCAAATCAGTCGTGCTCGCGTCCGGCGGTTTCGAATCGAATTCGGAATGGCGCACGCGCTATCTAGGACCCGGCTGGGATCTGGCGAAGGTGCGCGGCACGCGCTTCAATACCGGTGACGGCATCCGCATGGCTCTCGACATCGGCGCGAGTCCCTGCGGCAACTGGTCCGGTTGCCACGCGGTGCAATGGGAGATGAACGCGCCGGAGTTCGGTGACCTCGCGGTCGGCGACCAGTTTCAGAAACACTCCTACCCTTTCGCTATTCTCGTCAATGCCACCGGCAAGCGCTTCGTCGACGAAGGGGCCGACTTCCGCAACTATACGTATGCCAAATACGGGCGCGTCGTGCTGGAGCAGCCCGGACAGTTCGCATGGCAAATCTTCGATCAGAAGGTGAAGCATCTGCAGCGCGACGAATACAAGATCCGGCAGATCACAAAAGTGGCCGCCAACACGATCGAGGAATTCGCCCAGAAACTGGAGGGCGTTAACGCGGAGCAATTCCTGAAAAGCATCGCCGAATACAACAAGGCAGTGCGCCGCGACATTCCTTTCAATCCGAACATCAAGGACGGCCGGCGCACGGAAGGGCTCGCCATTAACAAAAGCAATTGGGCAAACACCATCGACCAGCCGCCGTTCGAAGGCTATGCGGTGACGTGCGGCCTCACCTTTACGTTCGGCGGCGTGCGCATCACCACCGAGGGGGAAGTGCTCAACACCGACTACCACCCCATCCGGGGCCTCTATGCCGCTGGCGAACTGGTCGGCGGATTGTTTTATTTCAATTATCCGGGCGGCTCCGGCCTAACGTCGGGAGCAGTGTTCGGCCGGATTGCTGGCGCCTCGGCGGCGCGCGCTGGCAAGAACTGAACTCACATGGAATTCGACAATTCCTTCGAAGTGCCGCTGCCGCCGGCCGACGCGTGGAAAGTATTGCTCGATATCAAGCGCATCGCCCCGTGCATGCCGGGTGCTGAGCTGACCGAAGTGCTCGACCCGAATACCTATAAAGGCAAAATCGGCGTGCGGCTCGGCCCGGTGGCGTTGACCTTCGCGGGCATCGTCAAGTTCGAGCAGATCGACGGGCAAGCCTACACGGCGCGCGTTGCGGCGCAGGGCACCGACGCGAAGGGGCGCGGCGGCGCCAACGCAGCTTCGGTTTTCCGGCTTGAGCCAGCGGGCGGCGGCTCCAAAGTGCTGGTGCACACCAGCCTCACGCTATCCGGCGCCGTGGCGCAGTACGGCCGCGGCGTCGGCATTATCCAGGCAACCGCTGCACAACTCATGAATGAATTCGCCAGGCGATTGAGGGAGCAGCTTGCGCAGGACCGGTCCACGGCTTCCGCACCCGGAGCGGCACAACCGTCCCCAACGCAGCCATCGCCTCCTACCGCAGCGACTGCCGATCCGCCAGCGACGACAAAGCCGATTTCAGCCTTTGCGCTGCTCGCGAAGGCGCTCTGGGGATGGATCACCTCCGTGATCAAGCGATCCTAGGCTATTCCTTGAGCGCCTCTTCACGCCTGACCCGAATGGCAGGCACCGCCAGCACAACCAAAAGCCCCGCTGCCAATACGAGGAAGGCGAGGCTGATCGGCTCCTGCAGGAACACGATCGGATCGCCGCGCGAGATCAGAAGGGCCCGGCGAAGGTTTTCCTCCATCATCGGCCCCAGCACGAAGCCGAGAATAAGCGGTGCCGGCTCGCAGTCGAGCTTGAGCGCCACGTAGCCGAAGATTGCGAAGAATGACATCACGAAAACGTCGAATGCCTTATTATTGATGGTATAGGCACCGATGTAGCAGAACACGATGATGGCGGGATAGAGCAGCCGATACGGCACGCGCAGCAATCTCACCCAGATGCCTACCATCGGAAGATTCAACACCACAAGCATGAGATTGCCGAGCCACATGCTGGCGATGAGCCCCCAGAACAGCCCCGGACGATCTGTCATCACGCGCGGACCCGGCGCTATGCCGTGAATCATCAGCGCCCCGATCATCATCGCCATGGTCGGGTTCCCAGGGATGCCCAGCGTCAACATCGGGATGAACGATGTCTGCGCGCCCGCATTGTTGGCGGATTCCGGTGCCGCGACACCTCTGATGTCGCCATTGCCGAATTGCCGCGGGGCGCTCGCGACTCTCTTCTCCACCGTGTAGGCCGCGAAGGATGCCAGCAGCGCGCCGCCGCCCGGTAGCACGCCGAGAACCGCGCCCAGGCCGGTGCCGCGCAGGATCGAGCCCGCGCACTGCTTGACATCGGCGAAGCTCGGCCACACGCGGCCCAACGCGCCGGCAACCACATCCGCCACCTGCTTTTGCTCGAGATTGTAGACGACCTCGGCGATTCCATAGATCGCCATCGAGATCGCTACGAATTCGATGCCGTCGGCAAGGCCTGTCATGCCGAAATTGAAACGTCGTGCGCCCGAATTCATGTCTGTCCCGACGAGGCCGAGCAGCAAGCCGAGCACCACCATCGCGATCGCTTTCAGGAGCGATCCCCGCGCCAGAACGACTGCTGCGATCAAGCCGCAGACCATCAGCGAGAAATATTCGGCCGGGCCGAATTGCAATGCGATGGTCGCCAGCGGCGGCGCCGCG
>VAZQ01000255.1:14450-23496 GCA_005883115.1 Alphaproteobacteria bacterium
GAACCTAACGCAGCAATGCCTAGCGCCGGGCCGGCCCGCCCCTGCCGCGCCATCGCATGACCGTCGATTGTAGTGACGACGGATGAGGCCTCGCCTGGGATCAGGATAGCTGTGGTTGAGCCGCCGTACTGGGCGCCGTAATAGATGCCAGCGAGCAAGATCATCGCGGATTCCGGCGGCAGGGTGAACGAGATCGGCAGCAGCATGGCCACTGTGGTGACCGGGCCAATGCCGGGCAATACACCGATAAGGGTTCCGAGCAGGGTGCCAATGAAGCAGTAGGCGATGTTCTGGATGGTCAGCGCGACGGAAAATCCGAGGCCGAGATTCGAGATCACGTCCATTCTACATGCTCGGCCAGACATTGAGCGGAAGCCCGAGCGCATAGACAAAAACGGCGACACAAAAGAGGACCAGCGCGGCCGCCAATGCGACCGTTTCCGTTAACCGAAACTGCGCGCCGACCCAAGCCGACATTAACGTCAATACGGCGAGCGAAACGATGAGCCCGAGGGGCTCGATGAGCACGCCAAATAGGCATATTGCAGTCGCAATCACCGCCAGCGGTAAGACGCGGAAGCGCGCGACCGGCTCACCGCCAATGAGGATCGAGCGCCCGATTAGCACCACTCCGAGCGCGCCAAGCAGGCTCGCGAGTAGCAGCGGGAAATAGCCCGGGCCCATCCTGCCGGCACTTCCCAAGGAATATCCGCGCGCGGCGAAGAGGGCGATCGCGGCGAAACCGCAGAACATCACGCCCGACCAAAAATCCTTCGGCGCGCGGATTCTCATGCTTCACACCCGTTGTACTGCCACGGGAGAATCAAATCGGCAGGTGCCTCTTGCGTCAATGCCAGCCACCTCGTCGTGCTGTGTCCGAATGTAGATCGCCACCGCGCGATCATCTACATTGCGGGCCACTGCGGTTGGGACGGAACGGTGCGAGTGAAAAAGTCCGCATTCATTGCACGACACGGTCTGTGGACCGAGGAGCAGCGACGCAAAGCCGACGAGCTCAAGCGCAGGGTCGTGAAGGAGGACCTTAATCTCGTCCGCCTTGCCTGGGCGGATCCGCACGGCGCCGCGCGCGCGAAAGCCGTCACGCTGCCGGCTTTCCTCGGTGCGCTTGAGACCGGCTACAACATCAATGTCGCGACCACCACGCTTGATTCCGCCAATGCCCGCACGTTTGCCTCGTTCACACGCGGCGGCGGAATGGGACTCGAGGAGATGACGGGTTCTCCCAACCTGACGATCGTTCCCGACCCTTTCACCTTCCGTGTGCTGCCCTGGGCGCCCGGCACCGGCTGGGTGCTGTGTGATGAATATTTCAAAAGCGGGGTGCCGTTTTATTTCTCGCCGCGGCATTTGCTGCGCAGCCAACTGCAGCGGCTCGCGAACAAAGGCATGGGTTTACTGGTCGGCCTGGAGATCGAATGGTATCTGCTGCGCGTCGTACAAGACGAGCTTGGCGAGGACAACGTCGGCTTCCCCGGCGTGCGCGGGCAGCCGATCAAGACGGCTCCGGCAGAACCGGGCTTTTCCTACCATTGCGAATCCAACATGGATTTGATGCAGCCGGTGCTCTCCACGCTCGCCGATCATTTCAAGACAATCGGATTGCCACTGCGCTCGATCGAGAACGAGTGGGGACCGGGCCAACTCGAATGCACCTTTGCCGCGCGGCCAGCGCTGGAGGCCGCCGACCATGCGCTGCTGTTCCGCACGGCGGCGCGGCAAATCTGTCGCCGGATTGGGTATTTCGCCACGTTCATGTGCCGGCCGGCGCTCAAAGACTATTATGCGAGTGGTTGGCACCTGCATCAGTCGTTGCTCGAAGCGAAGAGCGGGCGCAATCTGTTCATGGCGAGGCGCGACCGCGAACATCTCTCAGCGCTGGGCCTTTCTTTTCTTGGCGGATTAGTGCGACATGCCGCGGCCTCCACCGCGTTTGCGACTCCGACGGTCAATGGCTACCGGCGATTTCGGCCGAACTCGCTCGCGCCCGACCGGGCGTCATGGTGTTATGACCATCGCGGCGTCATGATCCGGGTGCTCGGCGCGCCGGGAGATGAAGCGACGCGATTGGAGAACCGGATTGGGGAGCCCGCCGCCAATCCTTACCTCTTTATTCTTTCGCAGATCGTCGCCGGACTTGACGGCATAGAACATGGGTTCGATCCAGGACCGCCCGAGGACGATCCATATAACGCCAAGTTGCCACCGCTGCCCACGAACTTACCCGCCGCCCTGGACGCGCTCGAGTGCGAACCGTTGTTTCGCCGCGAGCTCGGCGACGTATTCCTCGATTATTTCCTCAAGCTCAAGCGCAACGAGGCGGGCCGGTTTGCGCAATGGCTAAAGGAGACCGGTGTACGGGAGACCGAGGAGCCGACCGCCTGGGAGCACAACGAGTATTTCGATTTTTTCTAGACGGAGGCATGATGCCGCCCATGCGCATAGGGGGAGAGTACGGCAGCAGGCCGGTGGAGAGACGCATGCTGGAAAAGCTTAATGCATCCTCGATCGACAGCGTCGAGCGCTATGATTGGGACGAGCTCGTCCAAGAGGACCGCGTCCATCGGCTGATCTACACCGATCCCGCCATCTTCAACTTGGAGATGACGAACATCTTCGGTGCAGTCTGGGTCTATCTCGGGCACGAGAGTCAGATCCCCGCGAACGACGACTACATCACCGTACGGCTCGGGCTGCGGCCCATCATCCTGTTGCGCGACTCCCACGGCAAGATCCGCGCGCTGTTCAATCGCTGCGCGCATCGCGGCACCACCCTTTGCCGCAAGGACAAGGGCTCGGCGCGCATATTCACCTGCCCATATCATGGCTGGAGCTATCTCAACACGGGCAAGCTGCGCGCCGTCCCTTGGCCCGACGGGTACGCCTGCGACTTCAAGGATGCGAAATACAACGTCGCGCAGGTGCCGCACGTGGACAGCTATCGCGGTTTCATCTTCGCAACGCTCAATCCCGATGCGCCCTCGCTTCTCGATTATCTCGGGCCTATCACCAAGCCGATCGACGAATGGCTCGATCGCCAACCGAAGGGACGGATTCGAGTGTGCGAGGCGAATCGGCTCAAGTACAAGGGCAATTGGAAGCTCGCCTATGACAATTCCGGCGACGGCTATCACGTGGTGTTCTCGCACCGCTCGCTATTGGAGATGGAGAATCGCCAGGCCGATGTCGCCAACAAGGGCATGTCCTACTACAAGAACTCGCCGGACACCGCGCCGATGTACATCGCCTATATGGGCAACGGCCATCACTTCAAGGACAAGCGGCCGAATATAGAGCGGCGCGCCGGGGGATTGTGGGCGGTGGAAGGCCCCGCCCCGGGCAGCGAGCACTACGCGGAAGCGCTGCGGCGCCGCTTCGGCGCCAAAGCGGAAGACATTCTCGATCTCGCCTCCTCCGAGCCTGTCAACATCAACGTCTTTCCCAACTTCTCGCTCTTAGGCAACCACATCCAAGTGTTCGAGCCCATTTCCGTCGATGAAACCGATGTCACCTGGTACGGCACGGCCGTGGTCGACGAGGACGGCACCCTCGACGGTGCCGTCGGCGACATCAATGCCTTGCGCATGCGCACCCAGGAGCAGTTCCCCAATTTCGGCGAGGTCGACGACCTCGCGAATTTCGAAGAAATCCAGCGCGGGCTCGCGTGCCGAGAAGACGAATGGATTTATATGCATCGGGGACTCGGCATTCCGGGCCGCGTGAAGACGCACGCGAACGGCATCATCACGGCGCCGGCCACTGACGAAGTGTTCATGCGTGAGTACATCAAGGAATGGAAGCGACTGATGAAGGCGACACCGAAACTCGCGGCCCAGCGCGAGCCGTGAGCGTGAAGATGCAAACCGCGTACGATCCCGCGATCAGTTCCTACTACGTCAACGACGGGCTCTACCGGAAACTGGTGGAAGACTTCACCGATTGGCAACGTGAGGAGCTGGTGGTCACAGCTCCCGAGCTGCGCGACCATTTCCGGCTGCTCATCGAACGTGAGGCCCGTCTGCTCGATGAGCTTCGCTTCGATGATTGGCTCGCGATGTATGCGCCCGAATGTATTTACTGGGTCCCAGGCACTCCCGGCGGCGGAGACCCCCGGCGTGAGATCGCCATCTCGTTCGACGATCGCCGGCGCCTGGAAGACCGCATCTTTCGCCTGCGCACCGGCTATGCCTGGTCGCAAGCGCCGAAGTCTCGCACTGTGCGGCTGGTTTCCAACGTCGAAGTATTCGCCACGCGAGAAGGCGCCGCGCGCATGGTTCGATCCAACTTCCTGATCAGCGAGTTCCGCGTCGATGGGACGCGATTCTTATCCGGCTGGTGCGCCCATCGTTTCGTGCACAGCGCGGAGCGCTGGCAGATCCAGGTTCGACAGGTCAACCTGATCGACTGCGATCGCAACCTGCGCAATCCGAGCATCGTTCTTTAAGCTTGTCCCCCACCCCGAGACCTATGCGCGATATAGCGACCAGAACAGTGCGCTGCGCAGGGGACCTCCCCGCTTTTCTCGCCGTTCCGGCAACCGATAGTCGAGTGCCAAGCATCGTGCTCATGCATGAACGCTATGGCCTCGTGCAGCACACGCGGGATCTGACCGAGCGTTTTGCCCGCGATGGATACGTGTGCATTGCACCAGATTTTTTTCACAAGCATCCAGACCAAGCGGCGCTCCACCGCGGCGCGGTCGGCTACGACATCAGCGATCACGAGGCCGTAGCATATCTTGAGGCCGCCATCGCCGAGCTCACCACTCTACCCCAAGTGGATGCGTCTCGGATCGCGGTGAAAGGCGTTTGCCAGACCGGACGCCATCCGCTGGTGCTCGCGGCGCGACGGCCGATTGCGGCAGCCCTTATCTGGTATGGAGCGGCCTCGGCGCGCGAGTGGCAGATCGGCCCGCGTTATCCCAAGGCGCTGGATGAGATCATTGCCGCGGTGGAATGTCCCATTCTCGGCATTTTCGGCGAGGCCGACCATGTGATCTCGCTCGCCGACGTACGCCGTTTGCGTGATTGTCTCGATCGTAACGACAAGAGCTATACGATCAAGGTCTATCCTGGTGCTCCGCACGGTTGGCTCAACGATACCATGCCCGGCCGGTATCGCCGTGAGCAGGCCGAAGCCGCGTGGGCGCTGCAGCTCGCATTCCTCAAGGGCGTGCTCGACCCGAGCTATGACCGCTCGCGACGGGTGCAAATCTATGAATGCGACCATTCCGCCGATTATGATTTCGCCAAGAACGTGCGGATGGAGTAAAAATCAGCGCGAACAGCGAATAACCCAGGGCGTAGCAGCTATTCCCTCCTCGTCGCTGAAACAGGAGTTCGTCATGGCGCGCGACTTCGAAGACCATTGCTGGAAGGACCTCATCGACGCCGATACGATCCAGATCTATCAAGCGTATCGCCGCAGGGTCTATGTGGGAGAAAATCCGGCGGTGCTTGCCATCGATCTCTATAACAAAGCGTATCGGGGCGGCGATCGTCCGGTGAAAGAAGTCGACCGGGAATTCTCCGGCTCCTGCGGCGAACATGCGTGGAAGGCGCTACCGCCGACCCAAGCGTTATTCAAGGCTGCGCGGCGAGCCGGCATGCCGATCATCTATACCACTCGCCATCTTGATACCGGCGGAGTGCATTCGACCAACCGCAACATCGGCCGCGAGGCCGATGATACCTACGCCATCAAGCCGGAGCTTGCTCCGGCGTCGGACGAGCTCGTCATTTACAAGGAGCGCGCCTCGGCATTTTTCGGCACATCCTTGATCGCGCACCTTCAGCAAAAACGCATCAATAGCCTCATCATCTGTGGCGAAAGCACGTCCGGCTGCGTGCGAGCATCGACGGTCGATGCCTATTCCTACGGATTCCACAACGTGGTGGTGGAGGAATGCACCTACGACCGCTCGGTCATCAGCCACAAGGTCAACCTATTCGATCTGCATCACAAGTACGCCGACGTCATGCATATCGAGGAGGTGCTCGCGCATATCGACGCGCTTGCCGGCGGGCGCAAAGTCGCGTGAAGACCGCGCTCGCGCCCTCGCAGGCCGGGGCCATCGGAGAGAAAGCATGACCGCGACCGCGCTCGATTCCGCTATCTTCTGCGATATTTTCAGCACGCCGCAGATGCGGAGGATTTTTTCCGATGAGGCCAGGACCGGTTATTGCCTCGAAATCGAGGCAGCGCTCGCGCGTGCGCAGGCGCGCCTCGGCGTCATCCCCGAGACAGCCGCGCGCGAAATCGTGCATCAGTGCCGCATCGAAAACATCGACTTCGCGCGCCTGAAAAAGCAAACCGAGCGGATCGGTTATCCCATTCTCGGTATCGTGCAGCAAATCGTGGATCTATGTGCCGATGGGCTCGGCGAATGGTGCCATTGGGGCGCGACCACGCAGGACATCACCGACACCGCGGCGATTCTGCAAATACGCGCCGCGCTCGAACTTGTCGAGAAGGATATGGACGCAATCGCCGGCGCGCTCGGCGACCTGTCCCGCCGTTACCGCGATACTCCAATGGCCGGCCGCAGCAATCTCCAACAGGCCGTGCCGCTCACGTTCGGATTCAAGACGGCGGCATTGCTTGCCGCCATGCAACGACACCGTGAGCGGCTCGCGCAGCTGCGACCTCGCGTTCTGGTCGGAGAATTCGGTGGCGCTGTCGGGACGCTGGCTTCGCTCGGCGGAAGTGGCCTCGAGGTGCAGGCGGAGCTCATGCGCGAACTCGGGTTGGGCCAACCGGACATCGCCTGGCACACGGTGCGCGATGGCATCGGCGAAGTCGCTTGCTTCCTCGGCCTTCTCACCGGCACGCTCGGAAAGATTTCGATGGACGTGAAGCTGCTCATGCAGACCGAGGTGGCCGAGGTCTACGAACCGTTCCATGAGGGCCGCGGTTCATCGAGCACAATGCCGCAGAAACGCAACCCGATCTCGTGCCTCTATATCCATGCCACCACCGCGCTGGTGCGCCAGCACGTCGCCGCCTTGCTCGAGGCCGCCGTCGCCGATCACGAGCGCTCGACCGGGCCGTGGCAGATCGAGTGGATCGCACTGCCCGAAATCTTTCTGCTCGCCTCAGGGGCGCTCGCGCAGACCAAGCTCATGCTGACAGGACTCGAGGTCGATGCTGATCGGATGCGGGCCAATCTCGACCTCACCCGCGGCACGATCGTCTCCGAAGCCGTCATGATGGGGCTCGGACCCCATCTCGGGCGTCAGCGAGCGCACGACCTCGTCTACGACATTTGCCGCAAGGTGGCGGCCAGCGGCGAACCGTTAGTGGAAGTGTTGGCGCGTGACCGCGACGTCTCGCGCCACCTGACGCGCGCGCAACTCGAGAAGATGTGCGATCCGTCGGCGTATCTCGGGCTCGCCGGCGAGATGATCGACAAGGTGCTCGCGCGGGAAGCCCGTCCAATGCATCGATGATAGAAAGATTGCACGCCATTCGAGGCCTCTTGCGCTTTTCAACGCCATAACAGGCTGCAAAATGTCGCGGGCGGTCGGGGCAGCAACGGTACAATTTGGTCCGTGCTCGATGCACAATTGCAACGCGTATCGTGGACCACCCTGCTTCCAATGAGGAGGAAATGCGCAAATGTCGCGGCTGTTCTCTCAGCTGAGAGCGCAAGAGCCCCTGTGCAAGGCTCGGCGCTCGCTGCTCAGTTTAGGCCTGCTCGCCCCGCTCATGCTCTCGGCGCCAGCAGCGCTGGGGCAGAGCTGGCCGCAGCGCACGGTGAAATTCCTGCTGCCGCTCGGCCCGGGATCGGGAGTCGATATCGGCGCGCGACTGCTGGCGGATCGGCTCAGCGCGCGCTGGGGCCAGCCGGTGGTTGTGGAAAATCGCCCCGGAGGCGATGGGATCGTCGCCATCGGCGCATTCGTCAGCGCCCACGATGATCATGTGTTGCTGATGACGCCCACCTCGTCATTTACCGCGCATCCCTATCTCCATGCAAACCTACCCTACAAGCCGAGCGATCTCCTAGCTATCACACGGGTCTCCAACACAATCATCACCATCGCTGTGCCCACTTCCCTCCGAGCTGGATCGCTCGATCAGCTGCTAGAGCTCGTGCGAGCCCAACCGGGCAAGCTCAACTGGGCAGGGGTGACGGGCGCGCTCGACTTCCTGTTCGCCGGTTTTTTGCAGCGTAACGGCCTCAGCATGACCAAGGTGCCCTACCGCAATCCGGTCGAGGCAGCCAACGATCTCGCGGAAGGGCGCGTACACATGTACATGGCGGCGCTCGCGATCGTGCGGCCGCAGCTTCAGACCGGCAACATCAAGCTGCTGGCGCTCACCAACAGCATTCGCGCTCCCGCCGCACCGGACGTTCCCACGGTCAAAGAGGCGGGTTACGGCGAACTCACGTTCGATGGCCTCGTCGGGTTGTTCGGGCCGTCCGACATGCCGGGCGAGCTTCGCGACCGCATCGCCGCTGATATTCGCTCGGTCGTTGCTGCCGATCCGATGATTGGCGAGCGCCTCGCCGCCACCGGACAAATGCTCAACATCGGCGGGCCTGCCGAGTTCGCGCGGGCAACCGAGGAGCAACGCGACAAAGTTACGGCGATTGCCCACGAGCTCGGCATCAAGCCGATGCATTGACAATGGGGGTCAGCATGAAGATTGAGGGAAAAGTCATTGTCATCACCGGCGCCGCGCGTGGCATCGGACAGGAATATGCGCGTTATCTCGCAGGCCTCGGCGCCCGAGTGGTGATCGCAGACGTCAACGACTGCGGGCACACCCTCAAGCTCGTGCAAGCAGAAAAGGGAACGGCGATCAGCGCCAAGCTCGACGTGGCGAACGCGGCATCGGCAATGGACATGGCGCACACGGCCCTTGACGCGTTCGGACGTGTCGACGCGCTCATCAACAACGCGGCGCTTTTCGGCGGGCTCAAGGGCGGACGGTTCGATACCATCGCCGAGACCGAGTGGGACGCCGCAATGGCTGTCAACGTCAAAGGGATCTGGAACTGCTGCAAGGCGGTCGTCCCGGC
>VAZQ01000573.1 GCA_005883115.1 Alphaproteobacteria bacterium
CGACGATGGTCCAGCGGTTGTTGTAGGCGCCGGCGTGGCAATGCGACGCCACCATGGCGGCCTGCTTGGAATGCCCGCCGTAGAGCGTCTTGATCGAGATCACGAGCATGAAGCGGCTGCCGCCGGCTTCGTGCGTCCACACGCCCTGCACGCCGGGGATGCCCGCCGCTTCGAGCTGGTTCCACACCGCGCCGCAACGGTACGAACCGAAATAAAAGGTGTTGTCGTTGGGCGGCACGGCCGGGATCGCGCCCACCAGGATGGGGTCGTTGCGATACATCAAGGTGTCGATGCGGATCGCAGGCTCGAGATCGCTGCCGCTCGCGTAGTAGCCGGTCCACTCGCCGAGCGGCCCTTCCTTGATCCTGTCGTCGGGATGGATCAGGCCTTCGAAGGCGATCTCCGCATTCGCCGGCACCGGCAGGCCGGTCTTCGGCATGTTGATGACCTCGATCGGCTCGCCAAGGATGCCGCCGGCCGCCTCCAGCTCGTTCTTGCCGTAGGGAATCTCGATGCCGCCCAGCATCACCAGCACCGGATGCATGCCGGCGACGACGGCGACCGGGCAAGGCTCGCCGCGCTCGTGGTATTTGCGCATGATGATCAAGCCGTGCTTGCCCGGCGACATCATCACCGATGCAACGTTCGGCTCATGCGACTGCACGCGATAGCAGCCGTAGTTGATCCAGCCGGAATCGGGATCCTTCATCGCGACGAGGCAGCCGGTGCCGATATACGGTCCGCCGTCGTGCTCGTGCCAGACCGGCGTCGGGATTTTTTCGATGTCGACGTCGGCCCCCGCGAACACGTTGTCCAAGAGCGGCCCGCCGTTGACGGCCTTCGTCGGCTCCGACGGCGCGTTCTTGAAATAGTTGCGCCACCACTGGATCTGCTGCATCTCCGCGGTTTCCGGCGGCAGGCCCAGCGCCAGGTTGACGCGCGGTATAGAGGTCAGGATGTTGGCGATGACACGGTGGCCCTTGGGAAAGCCGGGGACCTCGTCGAACAGCACCGCGGGATTGCCCATCTTGCGCATATAGATATCGACGATGCCGCCGATCTCCTCTTTCGGCTCGGCGCCGGTGATGACCTTGAGCTCGCCCGCGGCGCGGACGCCTTCGATCCAGTCGCGCAAATCCCGGTTGGCCATCTCACGTCCCCGTCGTTCTTGTTATACGGAAGGCTACGCTTCGGGTGGGGCCCCGATGAGTACTTCGTGAACCCCATGTCCGCGATGGCTTTGCCTGGAGTAGCCTAACCCATACCTTCCGTTCGTCACCGCGAAAGCGGGGACCCAGAGCCGCGGACCGTGGCTCCTGGATTCCCGCTTTCGCGGGAATGAGCGGAGTTTGTGGCATGGTCGGGGTCTTTTGAATGGTCTTATTTCAACATCAGGTACCTAAAAAAAAGCTGTGACTTCGGAGATTATTTGCAGCAGGAATCCCAAGCCTAATATGCTCAAGCCAAGCAAAAACACGCGTGGATGCAAGAGCACGGCGAAGTAAATTTTGCGCCCTTGCGAGTCCGTTTGCTGAGCCCCTTCCACATGTCCACCGAACGAAATAGCAATTAGAACTATCCCAACAAAGTTTCCAATGAGACCTATCAGCAACAAATACTCCATTATCTTCCTCCCGCACGTTCAGACGTTCTGAATCTAGCAAAAGACCGATGGCAAAGTCATCGGCGTTACTCACGTCGTATCTGCATTTTCACCGACCGACGTTAATAGGTGAGGCTTTCGAATGGTTCGCGCTGCGTTACTCGGCTTACTACTCTTCTCGAGCCCGGGCATGGCCGCCATGTATCCTTGGGAAGAGGAGCCCGCCTCGCGTTGGACTCGCGACTTCTCCAACTCGGCCCGCGATGCCCGTGTGCCCCTCCCTACGAGACAACTCGACCAAGAAAAAATCGGTGAAAAGACCACGGTCCATGATCTTTTCGATCGTTGGGTTTTGAATGAATCGGTGCACGTCGGGCGCGGGAAGCACTACGCTGAGGTAACGAAGGACTGCAAGGGCAAGATCGAACTCGATTTCTCTCTCACACCCACGCAGTGGCGGAATCCCGCACGACGAAAACAATACTACCGATCGATAGACAGGCTCGTGACTAAAGTGGGACGGCAGCTGCTCGCTGATTTCGGCAATCAACTGTCCGGTCGGGAAAAAGAAGCTTTTATGAGGGCCCTTCACACGCTCGCTTGGCAGGAATCCCTTTGGCAACACTATATTCGTTACAAAAACTGGTTCTTCGTGGTGTTGAGCGGTACTTCGTACAATGTGCTCGACGACTGGGGTATTACCCAAGTAGCACGCTCGCACGGCTCTCCAGACGAACCTCTCAACGAACGCTTCTTCGCATCGAAAGGGTATTGGATCGGGAGCACGCTCTACTACGGCTTCATGGAATATTATCTCATCTACATGGACGCGCGCAGCCTCCCATGTAACGACAGTGCCATGGACAAGCTGCTCGGCGCGTACAATCAGTACGCGTCGGGATTCAGCCATTGTCACGACGAATTTTCTGAAGATGAAAAGTACCGCACCTACCAGGTCGGAGCGATTACTGGATTCGGCAAGCACTACAAGAATCGTACGTGGTTGATTAAAATGAAGTAGTTCTTTTTGAACGCGTCAATGATGCTGGTCTACTGAAATTTGCAGGCAGCTCAGAGGAGAAGAAACAGCAACTGGTGATCTGCCGGCTTATGTCGGCTAAGGGTCTTGGCTGTGTGAAAACCATTTTATGGGTCGTTCGGGCACAAGATTGGTGCAAAGGGAAGGCCGCCCACGCATGAAAGATTCGTCAAGGCTGTGACTGCGATTCTTTTGTTGCGCGCCGACGATCGCTTCCAGAGTTTTCACACAGCCAGGGTCAATCGCTTCGGATCGGCACGCCCGCCATGCACGCGCAATGTCCGCTTTTACTCCGATAGCGTCCAAACATTGGAAGCGCAGCGAAACGACGCGTTGTGCCGATTTTGTTGCAAAAGTCACCGCGGAGAAGCTGTAGAATAAAAATACGCAACAATCGAATCGGAGCGAATGGATTCTTGAATCAACGTTGCGCATTGACGCCTGATCTTGAATCAATCTTACGCACTCAGACGGGCAAAATACTTCTGCAACAAAATCGGCCATTCGCGTCTTAACGCGGTGCAGCAAATTCAGCACCGGTCTCAGCAGCAT
>VAZQ01000574.1 GCA_005883115.1 Alphaproteobacteria bacterium
TCGCCCACATGAACCGGCTGCAGGCGGGTCAAGCCGCGGCCAAACATCGGAAATACGGGCAGCTTACGTAAGAGCGCCAAAATGGGGGCCAGAAACGCGTCATTTGGCCCGAACATCACCGCCGGACGAACGACAACCGCATTGGGAAATGCGGCTTGCACCGACAGTTCGCCTTCCCCGCGTTTGCGGATGTAGAGCGATGGCGAGGCCGCATCGGCACCGATTCCGGACACTTGGACGAGGCGTTCCACTCGATCCTGCTGGGCGCGCGCCGCGAGGCGACGTGCCGCCTCGACGTGTACGGAATGAAACGTCTCGCCTTGCCGTTCCACGTAGAGGCTGACGGCATTGACCACCCCATGCGCTCCAGCAAGCGCCTCAGCGATAGCTTTTGGATCGTGAATGTCGGCCTCGAGGGATTGAAATTGCGAACCGTCCGGCCCGAAAAGCTCGCGACTGCGATTACGATGTCTCGAGACGATTCGAACGAAAAAGCCGTGCTCGCGCAGATGCTCGACGACGCGGCGGCCAAGGAAGCCGGTCCCGCCGAACACGGTGACGACGCGCACGCTCATCAGGCGAACATGCGATTGATCTTGCTCGCCATGATGAAGTCGTTCTCGTGCAGCCCCTTGATCTTCTTCGTACTCAGCGAGACGGTCGCGTAGCCCCAGCCGAAACTGATGTCCGGATGATGTCCCTCGTTTTCGGCCAATTCACCCACGCGCTGCACAAAGGCGAGCGCTTCGCGAAAATTGCGGAATCGAAATGTGCGCTCGATGCGGCGTACATCGTCCCGTAGCTCCCAGTCGGCCGCCTGCTCGCGCAATCGCAGTGCTTCATCCCGCGTCAAAGGCGGTATGCCGCCGCGGCAGGGTGTGCAGGTCTTCTCGGCTAAGGTCTCTGTCATGGGGTTCTCATCACGGCAAACGAGGGGCCTGCTTTGTCAGCGATCAATCTCGCCGAACACGATATCCAGCGAGCCTATGATGGCCGAGACGTCGGCCAGCATGTGCCCGCGGGTCAAGAAGTCCATGGCCTGCAGATGGGCAAACGAGGGCGCGCGGATTTTGCACTTGTAGGGCCGGTTGGTGCCGTCCGCCACCAGATACACTCCGAACTCCCCCTTTGGCGCCTCGACTGCGGCATAGACCTCCCCAGCAGGCACGTGATGCCCTTCGCTGTAGAGCTTGAAGTGGTGAATGGTCGCTTCCATCGAGCGCTTCATCTCCGCGCGCGGCGGAGGAACGATTTTGTGGTCGCGGACGGCAACCTGTCCCGCGCCTTCCCGCGAGCGTAGTTTGTCCAGGCATTGCTTCATAATTCGGACCGACTGGCGCATTTCCTCCATGCGCACAGATAGCGGTCGTAGGTAGCAGTCCCCGTGTTTGCCGATTGGTATGTCGAAATCGAGCTCGGAATAGCATTCATAGGGCTGCGCCTTGCGCAGGTCCCATGCCGCGCCGGATCCGCGCAGCATGACGCCGGAGAAACCCCATCCCCACGCGTCCGCGAGCGCAACGGTGCCAATGCCGACATTGCGCTGCTTGAAAATGCGGTTTTCCGTCAGCAACCCCTCGATATCATCGCAGACCTTGAGAAAAGGATCGCAAAACGCCCCTATGTCGTCGAGGAGTTTCGGCGGCAAATCCTGATGTACGCCTCCGACGCGAAAATAATTCGCGTGCATTCGCGCTCCCGAGGCGCGCTCGTAGAACACCATCAGTTTTTCTCGCTCTTCGAAACCCCATAGTGGCGGCGTGAGCGCGCCGACGTCCAAGGCCTGCGTGGTCACGTTGAGCAGATGCGAGAGCAGGCGCCCGATCTCACAATAAAGAACGCGGATGAGCTGCCCGCGCTTGGGCACGGTAATCCCCAGCAGCTTCTCGGCTGCCAAGCAGAACGCGTGCTCCTGGTTCATTGGCGCGACGTAATCGAGGCGATCAAAATA
>VAZQ01000587.1 GCA_005883115.1 Alphaproteobacteria bacterium
ACAACGCACTTCATCAAATCCTTAATGAGTGGGCGGACATCATCCCTGCACATTTCGATACTTATCCGCTCATCGACGTTGAAGCGGCAAAGCGGATGCTGGCAGCGCAAGCGGCGGCGAAAAGCCAATGATTGTTTTGCGGAACCTGCGCCATAGGACGCGGGTTCGTTTCCTGCTACATGAACTGACACGCGGGAATTTGCTGAGATCACCTGCGCGCAATGACGGCCCGGCGATTAATCACTCAGCCATCAGCGCATGCGCTCCGACGCGACAACATGCGCGGCTTCGCATTGCTCCTGGTGCTTGTCGCTTCCTATGCGGTCGGGCTGCTTCGGCCAGCGGTTGCAGATGAGTCCGATGCATTCGGGGCAGTCCCGTCAGCGGCGCCAGCGAATGCCCCAGACAACGACGGCATCTGTAACGCGCTTGCCGCTGCAGCGCAGGAAAATGATCTGCCGATCGATTTCTTCACCCGGCTCATTTGGCAGGAGAGCCGGTTCGACCGGACGGCGGTAAGCCGCGCCGGGGCGCAAGGCGTGGCGCAATTCATGCCGGCCACGGCGACCTGGCGCGGCCTTTCCGATCCCTTCGACCCGCTCGAGGCAATCGCCAAATCTGCGAAGCTCTTGCGCGAGCTGCGCGGCGAATTCGGAAATCTCGGGCTTGCCGCAGCCGCCTACAATGCCGGGTCCGGCCGGGTTCGCGCCTGGCTCGCCGGCCGGCGCGGACTGCCGCGGGAGACAAGCGCCTATGTGCGCATCGTAACCGGCCGATCGCCGGAGCAATGGGCCGGCGGCAAAGTGGACACTGGCGACCCGCATGTTGCAACGACCGTACCCTGTACGCAAATCGCCGGCCTTGTCGCCCGTGCGCCCGGGCTCGCAATCAAGCCACCACCTGATCCCTGGGGCGTGGAATTAGTCGGCGGTCCCACCGATGCCACAGCGCTAATGGCATATCGCCGAATGCAGGAGAAATACGCGTCCATACTGGGCGGCCGCGAGCCGCTCATCGTTCACCACGGCCTTGGCCGCGGAAGCATGGGTTGGGCGCATGTGCGTGTCGGGGCGGATAATCGCTCGACTGCCGAGAAACTGTGCGCGAACCTGCGCGCCGCCGGCGTCATCTACTGCGAGGTGCAACGCAATTGAGCCTGCATCAAACTATTCGATCACCTCGTCGGCGCGCACGACCAACCTTGGTGGAATTTGCAATCCGAGCCCCAACGCAGGCAGCGGCTGCATCCGACGTGCGCTTTACCTCCAATAGCCTGCGTTTTCGCAGCGCAGAGAATTGACGCCGGCTGCCAAAAGTGGACAACAACCGAAGTCTTATACCCAACCCTTTCTGTTCGTCATTCCGGCCGAGCCGCGGTAGCGGCGAGAGCCGGAATCCATAACCACCGCCAGTGGCTATGGATTCCGGGCTCGCGGGCTTCGCCCGCGCCCCGGAATGACGAGTCAGAATTTACGCGAGTTGCGTTTTATTCGTCTCTGAGGCTGAGCCAATGCGCAAGTCATTCATCATCGCGATAATTGCGTCTCTCGTTTCGACGCTCGTCAACGCCAGGCCGTACACGCACCGGCGGACGAAGGCGCAGCCTCCTTCGCAAATTGCATGTACCGTCGTCGGCTGTATTCCCGTGCCCGCCGGATGTGTACCGCGCGCTGGGCGCACATGGTCAGGCTTGCCTTCGGGATTTGACGTTTCGTCTGCCCGCCCGGCGCCAGGCGGGCGCGCTAGACGGCAGAAGGCTACGCTGCAGGTGAGAGGTAGCAGGCCTCCGGCCTTGTCCGTGCCGTGATCTTTCGCCGCGATAGCCGTCTGTGTGATGCGGGGACAAAGTAATGTGATGCCTCGAATCCGCAACCCCACTCGTGTAAAGCTAGTCCATGGCTCTAGTGGATCCATTGGATAAGGCGGCGGACTGCGAGCGAGCGATTAGGCTTACATTTGATCCACTACAGCGCGAGATGTTGAACAACATCCGGGAGTTCTGGATCGCGCTTGCGCAAGAGAGCCGGTTTCTCAGCGAGGACGCCTTGGCGGGAGAAATCGAGACGATCGGCCGGCTCCAGGACAGGTTGACCGCGCAGTGCGCGAAAAAGGTCCACTGAGCCTTATCCGGCAGATCCCAGAATTAGCTGGCGCGGC
>VAZQ01000256.1 GCA_005883115.1 Alphaproteobacteria bacterium
AGGTCGAACGGCGGATCCTGGCGCAGTAGGATCACGTCGAATTCGGCGAGCTCGGAGCGGCGCGTCTCGCCAAGCGTGAAATGGTCGCCGTGCTGGTCGCGAACCTTGAGCGGCTGTACCGCCGCGACCACGTTGGACCCCCGCAACGCCAGCCGGTCGGGCGTGTAATATGCGATCGTGTGGCCGCGTTTCTGCGCCTCCAGCAGCAGCGCGAAACTGGAATCGCCGCGGATGTTGATCCGCTCGATCGGGTCCATCTGTACGGCAATGCTCAGGCTCATCGTTGGCCCGACAATATTTCGCTAACGTAAGCTCTCACGCGATCGCATCAGCCGCCCGTATCAAAAGCCGAGGGGATATGCCGCGGAAGCCGCCCAGGTGCGATCAGGACGGCATCAAAACGGATATCGCGGATGCGGTCATCAGCATATCGCGCGAGCCAAGCCTCGGCAGCGGCGGCAATGCGCAAACGCTGACGATCGGTGACCGACCATGCGGCGTCGTCCAATTGATCACGCGCCTTGACCTCGACGAATATCAGCAGGGCTCGGCGTCGCGCGATGATATCGATTTCACCGACCGGGCTGCGCCAACGCCGCGCCAGGATGCGAAAGCCTTTGGCGATGAGAAACGCCGCCGCTCGGCTTTCGGCGGAAATACCCGTCCGAAACGCGATCTGACGCTCTGGACGCGGGGCCTGGATCGGGGTTGCGCGGAACCTCTCATCGGGCATGGCCACGCTCCTTGCTCAGTTCGATCGCGCGTCGATAGACTTCCCGGCGGGGCATGCCACTGACGGCGGCGATTTCGGCCACCGCATCTTTGACTGACAGACGGTTGAGCGCTTGCCGGAGCAGCGCGTCAAGATCCGCCGCTGTCACTTTCTCCTCGCGATCGGGCGGCGCCACGACGATCACCATCTCGCCGCGCGGCTCGCCGGCTTCTGCAGCTTCGCGTGCGAGCGTCGCGAGATCGCCGCGCCGAGTCTCTTCATAAAGTTTGGTGAGCTCGCGGCAGAGGGCAGCCTCACGCGGACCTAGGCCGGCGGCGAGGTCGGCGAGCGAGGCCGCGACGCGTGCTCCGGTCTCGAACAGAACGAGCGTTGCCGGAATGCGCGCGAGCTCGGCGATGCGGGCGCGCCGTGCTGCTTCCTTTGCCGGCAAGAATCCCTCGAACAAGAACCGGTCAGTGGGAAGCCCGCTCACCGTGAGCGCAGCGAGTACCGCCGACGCTCCCGGCAATGCCGTTACGTGCGCCCCCGCCGCCTGCGCCTCGCGCACCAGCTTATAGCCTGGATCCGACACGAGCGGGGTTCCGGCGTCCGAGACGAGCGCGATGGCGGCGCCGTCGGCAAGGCGTGCGAGGAGCTTCGGACGCGCCTGCGCGGCATTGTGTTCGTGATAGGATGTCAGCGGGGTTGCTATTCCATAGCGCTCGAGAAGCTTGCGGGTGACGCGAGTATCCTCGCAAGCAATCAGATCGACAGCAGCAAGAACCTCCAGCGACCGCACGGTGATGTCGCGCAGATTCCCGATGGGAGTGGCGACCAGGTAGAGACCAGGCGTCAACGGCGGTCCCAGCGTGGTGCGGCCGTCCAGAACGTAATGCCGCCTGGTGCGCTCGCCGGGCGAGCGTGGGGCGATGGCGGGCGCGGTCGTCCTCATGCTCCTTACTCTAACGGCACGACCTTGCCCCGTCATGGCCGGCGTAAAAAATCATTATCCTTTTCATTTGGTTAACCAGTCACCGACAAAATGCCCGATTGCCGGTCTGGACTGGTATGGACAAGCTGACGTCCCGGTCGAGGAGACCGCTTCCCATGTTCGCAGGACTGCAGGCCTGGCGATCGTGGCCTGCGCGCGCTGCTTCTACGGGGCTTGCCGCGCTCGCAACGATCCTCTTGCTGGCGGGCTGCTCGGGAAGCCTTCCCGATCTGGCCGCCCCGTCAGGAGCGCCCTCGCAACCCGCCGCCCATATCGGCGAAGGCGCCGTCAAGGTCGCCCTGATCGTGCCGTTAGCGGCGAGCGGCAATGCGGGAGTCGCCGCGCAGTCCATGCGCAACGCAGCCGAGATGGCGCTCGCGGAGTTCAACAATCCCGATCTCCAGCTGTTGGTGAAGGACGACGCAGGCAGTGTGCCGGGCGCGCAGCAGGCGGCGCAGCAGGCGCTCGATGAAGGAGCGGAGATCGTCCTGGGACCGCTGTTTGCGCTCACGGTCGCTCCGGTTGCACGCGCCGCACGCGCTCGCGGCGTGCCGGTGATTGCGTTCTCGACGGATACCAATGCGGCCGCGCGCGGCGTGTATCTCTTAAGCTTTCTGCCGGAGTCCGACGTCGAGCGTATCGTGAGCTATGCGGCGAGCCAGGGCCGGCGCTCATTCGCGGCGCTGGTTCCGGATAATGCCTATGGCAGCGTGACGGAAGCGGCCTTCAAACAAGCGGTGGGGCGAAGTGGCGGCCGGGTTATCGCGCTCGAGCGGTACCCGCTCGACCGGGCGCAGATGCAAGCTCCGGTGCGCAACGTAGCGCAAGCGGCGAGCCACGCGGATGCCATCTTCATCCCGGATGGCGCCGACGCCTTGCCCAGCGTGGTGCAGACGCTGACTGCGAACGGCATCGACACCAAACGCGTGCAGCTCCTCGGCACGGGCTTATGGGAAGACGCGCAAATCTTCTCCAATCCCCTGCTCGATGGCGCCTGGTACGCGGGGCCCGATTCGACCGGTTTTCGCAATTTCTCGGTCCGTTACCGCGGCAGATACGGCAGAGACCCTGTGCGCACGGCTTCCCTTGCCTACGACGCCGTCGCCCTTGTCGCGGCGCTGGTCAAGACTCAGGGCAGCCAGCGCTTCGCGGATAACGTCCTGACGAATTCCTCAGGTTTCACCGGTATCGACGGGCTGTTTCGCTTCCGGCCGGACGGCACCAACCAGCGGGGTCTTGCGGTGCTGCGAGTGTCGCCAACCGGTGGTCAGGTCATCAGCCCACCGCCTAAAGGTTTCGGCGGTTCAGCGACTTAAGTCTGTTACGCGGCGAGATCAGCGACGACCGCGTCGAGCACGGGAAAGCCGGCGAGCGTCAGGCGCAGCCTCCCGCTTGGCATTGTCTCGACGGCGCCCTGCTCATGGAGGAGCGCCATGCGGCGCGCATCGAGCGGCCGATCCGCAAGACGCGCGTAAGTCGCAGGGTCGATGCCCTCCGCCAGGCGCAGCCCCATCAACAGAAACTCGTCGGCGACCTGCTCTCGCGTGAGCGGCTCATCGCTGACCATGCCGTGTCCGAGCGACTCCACCCGGGTAAGCCAGCTTCTCGGCTGCTTTTCGGTCGCCGTGGCGCGGCGCTCGGTCGCGGTCTCGAGCCGGCCGTGCGCGCCCGGTCCGATGCCGGCATATTCCTGCGCGCGCCAGTAAATGAGATTGTGCCGGCACTCGGCCCCTGGCCGTGCGTGGTTGGAAATCTCGTAGCCAGGAAGCCCTGCGCCTGCGCAGACCGTCTGTGTCGTATCGTAGAGTGCGCGGGCCCGCTCGTCGTCGGGCAAGGCGAGCTTGCCAGCCGCATGGAGCGCCGCAAACGGGGTGTTCTGCTCGATGGTGAGTTGATAAAGGGACAGATGCTCTGCGGCTTCGGCGAGCGCGCGTTTGAGCTCGGCCGCCCACGCCTGCGGGGTCTGGCCGGGCCGCGCGTAGATCAGATCGAAGGAATAGCGCTCGAAAATGGAGCGCGCCAACGCGACCGCTCCGAGCGCCTCCTGCGCCGAGTGCAGCCGCCCGAGCGCTTTCAGCGCCGTATCATCCAGCGCCTGCACGCCGAGCGAGACACGATTGATGCCGGCTGAACGAAAGCCGCGAAAGCGCGTCGCTTCAACGCTCGTTGGATTGGCTTCGAGCGTTACTTCGGCATCCGGTGCTATCGACCAGTGCCGGGCGATCGCCTCGAGGATCGCACCGACGGTCGCGGGTTGCATCAGCGATGGCGTGCCGCCGCCGAAGAAGATGGTCGAGACGGTTCGTCCGGGTATGCGCGCAGCGGTCGTCGCGATTTCGGCGGCAAAGGCGGGCGCAAAACGCGCCTCGTCAACCGGCACATGCGACACATGGCTGTTGAAGTCGCAATAGGGGCATTTCGAGAGGCAGAACGGCCAGTGGACATAGACGCCGAACGCAGACCCCTGCCGATCACCGCTTTGCAAGACAAGCCTCCGCGAGCTTTAGAAAGGCGCGTGCCCGGTGCGAGAGCCCTTTGCCCGCTGGCGGCAGGCCATGCTTCTCCGCGTTCGTCATTTCACCGAAAGTGCGAGTATGGCCGTCAGGCAAAAACATGGGGTCGTAGCCGAAACCCTTATCGCCGCGCGGCGGCCACACAAGAGTGCCGTGCACCGCAGCGTCGAACCCTTCAACGTGTGCGTCGGGCCAAGCGAGACAAAGCGCGCAGACGAACTGCGCCTTGCGTTGGTCAGGCGCCTGCGCGCCGCGCTCGCGCAATCTCTCTTCCACAGCCTGCATGGCGCGCCGGAAGTCCTTTTCCGGCCCCGCCCAGCGCGCTGAGTAGATGCCTGGCTCTCCGCCGAGCGCATCGACGGCCAGTCCGGAATCGTCCGCGAACGCAGGTAGACCCGAGGATGCTGCCGCAGCGCATGCCTTGATGCGGGCGTTCGCCTTGAAGGTCGCGCCGCTCTCCGCTGGCTCGTCCAACCCGAGCTCGGCCGCAGATACGGCATCGATTCCGAAGGGTACGAGAAGCTCGCGCATCTCCTTGAGCTTGCCCGGATTGCGCGTCGCGATCACGAGGCGCCCGGCAATCTGTCGATGAGCGGCGCCGTTTGAACTCATGCTTGACCTCGCGTGACGCGCGATCACATTACCGCCAGTTTCTGCAGGTCGACGAGTTTCATCACCCCTTTTTTCGCGAGCGCAAGTAGATTGAGGAACTGTTCCTCACTGAACGGAATTTTCTCCGCCGTTGCCTGCACCTCGACGATTCGCCCGCCGCCCGTGATGATGAAATTGGCGTCTGTGTCGGCCTCCGAATCCTCCGCGTAATCCAGATCAAGCACCGGTGTGCCCTGACAGATTCCGCAGGAGATGGCGGCGACGTGGTCGCGTAGCGGCTCCGCCGTCACCATCTGGCGCGTCTTCATCCAGCTCAGGCAATCGTGCAGCGCGACCCAGGCGCCGGTAATGGCCGCAGTGCGGGTTCCGCCGTCGGCTTGGATGACGTCGCAGTCAATCGTGATCTGACGCTCTCCCAACGCAGGTAGGTCCAGTACCGCGCGTAGACTGCGCCCGATCAGCCGCTGGATTTCGATGCTGCGGCCACTCTGTTTGCCGGCCGCTGCTTCGCGGCGCGTGCGCTCCGAGGTGGCGCGCGGCAACATGCCGTATTCGGCGGTGACCCAGCCGCGTGCCTGCCCTTTGAGCCACGGCGGCAGTCGGTCCTCGAGTGTGGCGGTGACCAGCACGTGCGTGTCGCCGAACTTCACGAAGCAGGAACCCTCGGCGTATTTCACCACGCCGCGCTCGAGCGAGATCGCGCGCAGCTCATCGGGCTGTCGGCGGCTCGGTCGCATCCGGATCTCCTGCGTACGGACCAAACTTTTAGGGGCGAGCGCTCTGAGCGACAAGAGGTGAGCGCAGCGCTGCGGAACTCAGCTTCGGTGCTCCATCGTCGCATGCCTTCGTCCGTAGAGATCGACCGGACGCCTGTGTGCGTTCAGAACCCAATGAGGTCGAACTTGGTCAACGTCACCTGTGGGCTGATGCGCGCCGCGGTCGCGAGATGCCACGCGGTATAGAGTTCAGGGAACACCTCATCGGCAGACATGCCGTCCACCGGCACGATCACCTTGAATCCTCGCAGCGCAGCCGCGACGGCGGTATGCAGCACCGAAGTTTGCGCCTGCGTGCCCATGGCCACTATCGTCTTGATGCCTTTGTCCTTGAGAATCTTCTCGAGATCGCTGGCAATGAACTTGTCCGGGCCCAATGGGGGCAGCACCGGCTCTCCCGCCGCCGGGGTAAGCTCCGAGAGAATGTCGGCGGGGACCGACCCCGGTACTGCGACGCTGTAGACGATGAAAGCGCCCTTGCTGCGCGCTTGCGTCACCAAGTTGAGGACTTTTGCTACGGAGCGCGCGCAGCGCGGCCGGCGCTCGTTAGTGCAGGTTTGCTTGGTGAAATCCATGACCAGCAGCGCGGTCTCATTCGGAATGATCGTTGACGGTTTGAGCGCAGGCGGTGCGGGAAATTTGGCCGCGGCCCACTCGTCGATGACCGTCTGCCCGTGCGAGCCGGTACATATAGTTGCAAGGAGACCCGCGATGGTGGCCATGCCCACGGTAACCTTGCGTGCGCTTTTCATCCTTGATCTACCACGGCTACGCAGTCGTATTGCTGCAAGCTAGCAACGATGGTCCACTGGGCAAAGGCTGTAAGGCTTGAACTGCGCAGCAGGAATGGACAATTCTGTCGCGTTTGAACGGAGAGAGCGTTGTCCCACGACATCCCCATCGGCGCGACACAGGTAAGCCTGGTCCAGCTCAACGAGCGCTCGCGCGATATTTTTCGACAAATCGTCGAGAGTTATCTCGCCACCGGCGAGCCCGTGGGCTCGCGCAACATCTCGCGCCTGATCACGACGCCGCTCTCGCCTGCTTCGGTCCGCAACGTGATGTCGGACCTGGAACAGCTCGGCCTCATTTACGCGCCGCATACGTCGGCTGGGCGGTTGCCGACCGAGCTCGGCTTGCGCTTCTTCGTCGATGCGCTGATGGAGATCGGGGATCTTGCCGAATCCGATCGGCGCGAGATGGAGGCCAAGGTCGCCGCTGTCGGCAAATCCATGGAGGCCGTGCTCAATGAAGCGTCGGGGATGCTGTCGGACCTCACGCGCGCAGCGGGGGTGGTGCTGACGGCCAAATCGAACGTGCGATTGAAGCACATAGAATTTGTGCGACTCGAGCCCGAGCGCGCACTGGTCGTCTTGGTGGGGGAGGACGGGCTGGTCGAGAATCGCGTCATTAACGTGCCGATGGGACTGCCCGCAGCCTCTCTCACCGAAGCGGCGAACTTTCTCAATGCACATGTGCGCGGCTGTACATTGGCCGAAGCCAAGATCGAATTGGAGAAAGCGCTCGCGGCTGCCCAGGCGGAACTCGACCAGCTCACCCAGAAGCTCGTCGCTGCCGGTCTCGCCAGCTGGTCGGGCGGCGAATCTGACGAACGTAAGCTGATCGTGCGTGGTGCGGCTCACCTGCTCGACGATCTCAAAGCAGTTGAGGACCTCGAGCGGGTGCGGCTTCTGTTTGATGATCTCGAAACGAAGCGCGGCGTGATCGATCTCCTCGGCCAGGCGGAGCGCGCCGAGGGCGCCCGTATCTTCATCGGCTCGGAGAACAAGCTCTTCTCGCTCTCGGGCTCCTCGACCATCGTTGCGCCCTATCGCGACGGCGCCGGCCGCATCGTCGGCGGACTGGGCGTCATTGGCCCGACGCGGCTCAATTACGCGCGGGTTATTCCGATGGTGGATTACACCGCCAAGGTGGTGAGCAAGCTCATCGGCGGCTGACGCCAACAAACGACGGTTCCGGCTTGATTTTTGGCCCCTCAACCCTGATATCGGGGGCGAACCGAATTGTTAGGTGGGAACACAACAATGCCGGATACGACCGTTCGCGCACCGGGCGCCGCGACCGACGAGAACGACCAAGGAGCCGATCAGGCCGAGACGTCGATCAATTCAGCGGCTGGCGAGACCTCAGCCGCTCCGAAAGAGGATCCCATGGCCACGCTTGCCCGCGAAGCCGCCGATTACAAAGACAAGCTCCTGCGTTCGCTCGCGGAAATGGAAAATCTGCGCAAGCGGACCGAGCGCCAGGTGGCCGATGCCCGCGAATACGGCATCGCCGCTTTCGCCCGCGATATCCTGGCGGTCGCCGACAATATGGAGCGCGCTCTCGGCGCGCTCGACGCGGACCTGCGGGAGAAAGCCGACGCTGGCACCAAGGCCCTGCTCGATGGCGTCGAGCTCACCGAGCGCGAACTTCTCAAGGTGCTGGAAAAGCACGGCGTGAAGAAATTCGAACCGCTGGACGAGAAATTCGATCCAAATCTCCATCAGGCGATGTACGAAGCGCCCGATACGTCGCGGCCCGCAGGCACGGTGGCGCGCGTGATACAGCCCGGTTACATGATCGGCGAGCGCGTTTTGCGACCCGCGCTCGTTGCTGTCGCCAAAGGCGGACCGAAGGCTTCAATGGAGGCGCCGGCCAACGACAACGCGGACGCGTCTTCGCAGGACCCGCAGGATTCTCGCTGACAAAGCTGCGCGGTTGTCGGGCCAGGAAAGCCGTCAGCGCGCTTCGATGCCGTCTCGCACGGAGCGGAAGCGGGGGTAGGCATCTTTCCAGGCGTCCGTGCGCGCGATGCCGATCATTTGCAAATAGGCGCCACCGCCAAAGCGCAGCCATTGTACGACCCTCAGCGTAACGGCGCCGGCCGGATCCCTGGCATCGGCAAGGATTTGATGCCCCTGCTGCCCGCCGATCCGCAACGGCTCGGACGTGGTGATGCGGATATCCTTGAGATTGGGCACCGTCGCGAAGACGTCGCGTGCGAAAGCGTCGCGGTCGGCGGTTTGAGCCGGACCGCCGGGCGCAATGGCAACGAAAATGTGGGGCTCCAGGACGGCGCCAGGGGAACCCGGTGCGTCGGCATCGCCCAATATCACCGCGCGCCCTGGGGCGACTCCCGCAACGTGAAATCCGGCAAGCTCGCCGACTTTGAACGGCAGAAGACCAAGTTGTTCGTCCACCGGAACGGTAGCGCGAATCGCCAATGTCGCCACAGTATCTTGTCACCTTTGTAGTCAGTACATCCGGAG
>VAZQ01000588.1 GCA_005883115.1 Alphaproteobacteria bacterium
GCCCTCGAGCGCCATGACCGAAAGCATGGCGGTATAGCCCGCGGTGCCGATCGCCATGGCATCATGCGCGCTCATGCGGGAGGGAAGTTGCACGAGCCAATTTCCTTTCACGCGCGCCTTCTCGCCGTAAGCGCCGAGATGCGTTTCGCCCAGTCCCCAGCCGTTGAGGATCACCTTATCGCCGCTCTTCCAGTCGGGGTGGTTCGAGGTCTCGACCGTGCCCGCAAGATCGATGCCGGGGATCATTGGGAATCGCCGCACGACCGGCGCCTTGCCGGTGATCGCGAGGCCGTCCTTGTAGTTCAGCGTCGACCATTCGACGCGGACCGTGACGTCGCCCTCCATGAGGTTACGCTCGTCGAAATCGGCGAGCGCGGCCTTCGGGCCGCTCTCCGATTTGTCGATCACGATCGCTTTGAAGGTCGCCATGGCCAGCCCGCCGGCATGCGGATGAGCGTCGGCAAAATAGCTCAAGTCGTGGCTGGCGTCCCGCGCCTCGTCAGCGGTCAGGCCGGCGCGGCGGCTGCGCGCACGACCGGTTTTTCCACGATCGGCAGGTTGATGACCGCAGAGAGCAGGCCGAACAGGATCGAGAGCCACCACACCACGTCATATGAGCCCGTGCGCACGAATGCGACGCCGCCGAGCCAGACCCCGAGAAAGCCGCCAACCTGGTGACTGAAAAACGCCAAGCCGGCCAGCGTTGCGAGCCAGCGCGTGCCGAATATCAGCGCAATGATCCCATTGGTGGGCGGGACCGTGGAGAGCCAAAGCAGCCCCATGACCGCACCGAACAGGATCGACGAGAACGGCGTGACGGGGAACATGATGAAACCGAATACCGCAGCGGCACGCGCGAAATAGATGAAGGAAAGGAGATAGCGCTTGGGCATGAGGGTGCCGAGCCAGCCCGAAGCGAGCGAACCGACGATGTTGAACAGCCCGATCACCGCGATGGTCCAACCGCCGACTTGGGCCGATAGGCCGCGGTCGATAAGATAAGCCGGCATGTGAACGGTGATGAATGCGAGTTGGAAGCCACAGGTGAAGAACCCGAGCACCAGCAGCACATAGGACCGGTGACCCATCGCCTCTGCGAGCGCCTGCCGGAGCGATTGCGCCGCGGCACCCTGCCCCACGCCCGTCTCGGCCGGGGCAGTCGCGAGCGCAAGCGACAGCGGCAGCACCAGCAGCATGCCCATGCCGAAGACGAGCAGCGCGGTTTGCCAGCCGAAGGCATCCATCAACGAGACCGCGAGCGGAGAATAGAGGAATTGGCCGAATGAACCGGCCGCGGTGCCCGCACCGAACGCGAACAAGCGCAAGCGCTCGGGCAATAGCTTGCCGAATGCCGCGAGCACGACAGAAAAGGAACAGCCGGAGAGGCCGAAGCCGACCAAGACCCCGGCGGTGACGTCGAGCATCCCAGGAGACGTCGAGTAGGCCATCAGTATGAGCCCGATCGCGTACAATGCGCCGCCGGTGCACAACACGCGCGTGGTGCCAAAACGGTCGGCGATCGCGCCGGCAAACGGTTGGCCGATGCCCCAGAGGATGTTCTGGATCGCCAGCGCCAAGCCGAACACGTCGCGACCCCAGCCGTTCATCTGCGACATCGGCGTGAGAAAGAAGCCGAGCGTGGCGCGCGGCCCAAAGCTGATCATGGAAATGAGACAGCCGCACAGCACGATGACGACCGGCGTGCGCCAGCCGAACGCCACTCTCGAGCTCGAGGGAAGTGAAATGGCCATTTGCCAATCCGTGTGAATTGCCGATCGATCGGAGACTCGTTGCCCTTGGCGCTGCCGGGGAATGGCACCGCCAATCGCTCCTCGGGTTTACACCATTCTGAAGCGCTCCAGCCTGCTTCTACGGGGTCATGCACCCATCTCCAACCCCGTCTTGCGCATGGCAGACGGGCCGCGTGGGTCTGGAATTCCGGCAGTGCCAGGATTAACGGGCGCGGCCTTTATGTCATCGTCCCACTAAAGTGGGTATTCAGGGTTATGCGACCCGCTCACGCGGGACGACAGCCCATTATTCTCTTGCGGATCGACATCAGCCATGACGCGCTCACTCCTCTGCCCGCATGCGTTCCTGTCGCCGCTCGAGATCGATGCCGCGGTCACGCGCGCGCTCGCCGAGGATCTCG
>VAZQ01000589.1:0-1988 GCA_005883115.1 Alphaproteobacteria bacterium
TCCGACTGGGCGAATCACGTCTCCACGATCTTTCCGGAGGTGCGGCTCAAGCGCTATCTCGAAATGCGCGGCGCCGATGGTGGCCCCTGGCGCCGCTTGCCGGCACTGCCGGCATATTGGGCGGGAATTCTCTATGACGACGATTCGCTCGATGCTGCCTGGGATCTGGTCAAGACTTGGACCGCTGCGGAGCGGCAGAAATTGCGCGACGACGTGCCGAAGCTAGGCTTCGCCGCCACGATCGCGGGTCACAGTGTCCTGCAATTGGCGCAGACGACGATTGCGCTGGCGGAGAAGGGGCTCGTGCGGCGCCGGCGGCTGGACGCCCGCGGCCAAGACGAGCGGGCTTATTTGCGTCCGCTTCAGGAGTATGTGGCGCGCGGGATTACGCCGGCCGAAGAGCTCTTGGAGAAATTTCATGGCCCCTGGCGGCACAGCGTCGAACCCGCGTTCAAAGAATACGCATATTGATTCATCGGAGCTTTTTTGCCCCTTCGCGGCCTCAATGTATCTGGACAATCCGGCAGTTCAGGCGGTTTTCGGCCCAGCATGCGCGAGGTGAGCAATGCGCCGGCGTGAATTTCTCGCGGGCAGTATCGCGCTGGCGGCTGGCAAAACAGCGCTTCCCTCGTCCACCTGGGCGCAATCTGCGCCTCGCATCAACCGCATCATCGACGCGCACTGCCACATCTTCAATGCCGCCGATCTACCAATCGAAGGCTTCACAAAGAAAATCAAGGTGCCGAAATCGGCGCAGACCAGCGAACTTGTCGCTCGATTTGCGGATTATCCGGGGGCGCTCGAGGCGTTGGTGCACGCGATTACTCTTCAGGTGAAGCGTGCCGCGCCTGATTTACAATCGGAGATCGACACGATTGACCGATTTGAGAGAGATGTCGAGAAAAAGCCGACGGCTGACTGGCGCCGAGAGCAGGATCGCGGGTATTTGCGAAATGTGCTTCGGCTCATCTGGTTTAACTGGGATGTTTTCAGCGATCGCCCCCTGTCACTGACTGAGGGCATCGTGCTCGAGGTCGCACTCGAGCAAATCAAACTATTTCTTATCCAGCAAATTCATGAGGGTTTTGGAAAACCGGACCTGACTGCGGAAGATCGAGAGGTATTAGGAGGTCTGACCCCTTACCAAGTCGATGCGATGGCGGATGAGCTTTATTCGCGTGACGATTTGCTCGGCCGCTACATTCGATGGGCGCTTTTGTACACGAGAAACCGGTACGAGCTAGCTGAGGAGCTCGATCAGCTTCATGGTAAGGTCGCGCAGAAGTCGCGGATCTTGTTGATGACGCCCGCTATTGTCGATTTCTCCAAATGGCTCGAGGACGACGACGAATTAAGCATCCAAGATCAGGTCGAGGTCATGGCGAGGATCGCCTGTCGGAAGGATGGTCCACGCGTACACGGATTCGTCGGCTTCGATCCGTTGCGACAGGCGCTCTACGATCATAACAGGGGCAGTGCCCCAGATGGGGACCCAATGGCGCTCGTGCGTCGCGCGATCGAGGTGAATCACATCGCCCTCGGCAAGACGGACAAAGTCACAGGCGGATTTATCGGCGTCAAGCTGTATCCGCCGATGGGATTTCGGGCGACCGACAACAAACATTTGCCTGACGCAAGCTTCAACGAGCCAGCGTATTTGCGTTCCCCTGATACGGGACTGGGGTCGCTTATCGGCAGCAAGCTCGATGCTGCCCTTGCAAAGCTCTACTCGTGGTGCAGTGCCAATAATGTGCCCATCATGGCTCATACCAGCCATAGCTTCGGGCCAAACACCGAGTATGAGGATCGGGCAGATCCGATTTTCTGGGCGGGTGTGCTCAGGCAGGACGCGTTTCCGCGGCTGCGCGTCAACCTGGCTCATTTCGGGCATTTCAACAACGCCGTGCAGCATGCCCGTCCACAAGACCACGTCGACAAATGTTGGGAGTGGACCGTAGGAAAGATTCTCACCAATTCGGCCGAGGCCT
>VAZQ01000589.1:2041-2449 GCA_005883115.1 Alphaproteobacteria bacterium
GAAAGCCTTCAAAGAGCACTTTCACGACAGCGACGAGCGGCTGCTCTACGGCACTGATTGGTCGATGATCGCGCAGGAAGAACGCTTTCCCAAACTGTTTTCCTCCAGGCCGTTCCCAGACGTGATGATATTTTTCTTGAGGGCCGTGGGATACAGCGATCTCCGGATCGAGGGCATCATGTTCAGAAATGCAGTGCGCTTTCTGGGCCTCGGCCAAGCCGAACGCGACAGATTTGGGGAGAAGAGCACGCGCGGGCGACTGGAAAAATTCTATGCTGCCCACAAGCTCTCCAGCGAATGGATGAGCGTTTTCGATTAGGCCCTGTTTACAAAGTTGCATAGCGTAGTGCCGCGCAGCGCGGCGCCTCGGCCCCGCTGATCGACTGGACAAGTCAAATGGCCGGGTTC
>VAZQ01000590.1 GCA_005883115.1 Alphaproteobacteria bacterium
ACCTTCTGCTTGGGCCATACGCCACCAACATGGTCGCGCCGGCGATGCCGGTCATCATGCAGAACAACAGGACCACGATCAGCTTCCTGGCGATCGGCATCAACCAGCACTTCAACTATCCGAAATACTTTTCCATGGTCCCGGTTGGGCCGAAGGGGCCGGGCGCGTTCTCGGACGGTTTCTTCGAGCTGGCGGCAGCACAGTCACCGAAGCCGCAGACCGTGGCCATCGTCTCCGCCGATGCCGAGTTCGCCAAGACCACCGCCGATGCCGCGCGGGACAACGCCAAAGCTCTCGGCTTCAACGTGGCGTACGAGCGCTCCTACCCACCGCCGACAACCGATTTCCTGCCGGTCGTGCGCGCCGTACAGGCCGCCAATCCCGACATCGTCTTCGTCGCCGCCTATCCGCCCGATACCGTCGGCATCATTCGCGCGGCAAATGAAATCAATCTCGTGCCAAAAATGTTCGGCGGCGCGATGATCGGCATGCTGGTCACACCGATCAAGGTGCAGCTTGGCCCGCTCGCCAACGGCCTCGTCATCGGCGAAAGTTTTGTGCGCGCGCCGCCGTTCGAATTCCCCGGCGTCGCCGATCTGTTCAATCGCTATCAGGCCAAAGCCACAGGCCAGGGCGTCGATCCGCTCGGCTATGGCTTCGTGCCGTTCGGCTATGCGGCGGGGCAGGTGCTCGCCCAAGCGGTGGAAGCGACCAAGAGCACCAATGATGACAAGCTCGCCACCTATATGCACGGCAATACGTTCAAGACCGTGGTTGGGGACATCGCATTCGGCAAGGACGGCGAATGGGCGAAATCGCGTCAGGTGTTCACGCAATTCCAGAACGTCGCCCCCAACGACCTCGAGCAATTCCGCGCCGGCACGAAACAGGTGATCCTATGGCCGGCCGAGTACAAAACCGGCAACATGATCTATCCCTACGCCGACGCGCGGAAGAAATAGCCTGCAGGGTGGGCAAATCGTCCGCGCAACTATCCTCGCGCATCGCTCGCGCGTGATTTGTCCACGCGCATGCCTGCATCGGCAACGGCGCGCGTGACTTCTGGCGCAGGCGTGCGCGCTCCCGCCGTTGGCCACCCCTAGCGCAACCAAGGAAACGATCAGAGGAAACGCAAGCGCCGCACGATTCGCCGCCAGAAGCGTGTTGGGCCCGGATATGGTGCCTCACACGCCCATTCGACGCGTTCGATGGCTTTACGAGAATTCTCGAGCGAAATTCGGTTGTATGGCGCTTGAACCTGCAAGCCCTGAACCGAGATCGCGCTTCCTGCCTTCATCGCGTCGAGCGCGGCATAGGGGAGCGCTTCGGCACGACTCGACAACGGAAGCGGCGATTTGAGCGAGGCGGGCAGCGAAACGGAGAAGCTCTGTTCGTCAACGATGAGCTTGACATCGCCGTGAATATCCGGACCCGGCGCCGAGACATACAGACTCAGCGGTGAGCCGGGCCGATCGCAGCGGATAACGATGCAGAACCAGTCGCCGGGATTCTGCGCATCGTCGGCGCATCCTTGAACGGCTCGGTTTTGTTCGCCGGGAATCTTCGCCGATGTCCAACAGGTCGCTTGCGCGGTTGCCATTTCAGCAAGGCTTATACATCCGATCAGCAGACTCAAGAACGGCAAACGCATCAGACAGTCTCCAGGTCTGCCCAGCCGCGATTGTGGCGAGCTTCGCACACTGACACCGCCGACTTATCAAACTGTTAAGCGTAGGGGAGCGCGTGCTTGCGCGCGAAACCCATCATCCCCTTCTCCACCCCTCTCCACCAGGACGGCCGTTTGGAACATTGAAGGGTTTCGCTTTCGCTGGACGCATCCTACAGCTACCAGCTGCCCATGAAGATCGCGACCTTCAACATCAACAACGTCAATCGCCGTCTTCCCAACCTGCTGGCCTGGCTGAAGAGCGCACGGCCCGACATCGTCTGCCTGCAGGAGCTGAAGGCGGCCGACGAGGCCTTTCCCGAGGCCGCATTGCGCCGGGCCGGCTATCGCGCGGTATGGCGCGGCCAGAAAACGGCGTCGCGATCCTCGCCCGCGGCTGCGAGCCCATTCTCACGCGCACGCATCTGCCCGGAGGAGGCACGGACGCACAGAGCCGATATATCGAGGCGGCCGTGCGCGGGGTGCTGATCACGTCGCTTTACGCGCCGAACGGTAATCCGCAGCCCGGACCGAAATTCGGGGAGAAGCTCGCCTGGATGCGCCACCTCACGGCGCATGCCGAGGATCTCTACAAGGCAGGAATCCCGGTGGTGCTTGCCGGCGACTACAACGTCGTGCCAACGGATCGCGATA
>VAZQ01000591.1:0-2449 GCA_005883115.1 Alphaproteobacteria bacterium
CTCGAAGACCGAGGCGCCGTCGAGCTTGGCGCCCGGCAAAATCAAAGAGGCGCCTGCCATCGGGGTCGCGAACATCATCGCCCAGCAATTGGCGTGGAACATCGGCACGACCGGCATGACGACGTCGCGGGACGAATAGCCCTTCATGTCGGCCATGTTGGCCATCAGCCCGTGCAAGACGTTGGAACGATGCGAATAGAGGACGCCCTTCGGGTTTCCGGTCGTGCCGGAGGTGTAACACATGCCTGCCGCGGTGTTCTCGTCGAAGGCCTTCCAGGAAAAATCGCCATCGACTTCGCTCATCCACTGCTCGTAAGGCGCGGCGTTCTTGAGCGAGGTCTGCGGCATGTGCGCCGCATCGCACAGCAGCACGTAACGTTCGATGCTAGGCAATTTGTCGGCGAGGTTTTCCAGGAGCGGAACGAAGGTCACATCGGCCAGAAGCAGGCGATCCTCGGCGTGATTGATGATCCAGGCGATCTGATCGGAAAAGAGCCGCGGATTGACCGTGTGGTAGATCGCGCCGATTCCCATGATACCGTACCAGGCCTCGACATGACGCCACGTGTTCCAGGCGAGCGTGGCGACGCGATCGCCGAGCCGAACTCCGTCCTTTTCGAGACGCTGCGCCAAGCGCAAGGCACGCGCGCGGATCTCGGCGTAGGTGGTGGTGTGAAGCGGCCCTTCGATGGAGCGCGTGACGATCGCCCGCTCGGCGTGGTTGGTTGCGGCATGGTCGAGGAGGCGATGGCAAAGGAGCGGCCAGTCCTGCATCAGCCCAAGCATGGCGTTTTCCTGTGGTCCTTACGTCTGCAGTTACATGGCCCGGCGCAGCGACGTCCGTGGACGGCTTGGCCGCCCGCTTAAGGTTACCGGCATGTCGCGGCTGCGCAACCGGAGAATCCGCGGTGCGGCGCCCGGGGGTTTTTCAAAATCGCGCGAGGGAAAATCGTGCAATGTCGTGGCCGGTTGTCCCGGTGATCGCAAGATCGGCGAGGATCTCGCCGATCACAGGCGCGAATTTGAAGCCATGACCGGAGCAGGGCGAAGCGACGATGATGTTGGAAGCGCCGGGCAGGCGATCGATGAGAAAATGGCCGTCGGGGGTCGTCGTGTAGAGGCAGGTCTTGGCCGCGACGAGCCGGCCGTTTGCTGCCGGAAGATGCTCTGCCAGCGCCGCGCGGATCAATGCCTCGTCATCGCTACGCACTGTTTGATCGTAAGCGGCGGGATCGACCGTTTCCTCGCGGTGATGATGCTTGGCGATTTTGATGCCGGGTTGCAAGCTGGCATCGGCTGGAATTCCATAGTGCAAGCCATGCCGGCTCTCGATCATGAACACCGGCATGCGCCCGGGAGGAAAGAGCTGCGCGTCGGTCGGCTCGAACCAAGCCATGACCTGGCGCGTGACCCGCAGCGGAGCGGCGAGCGCCGGCAACAGCGTTTGCACCCATGGGCCGACCGCAATGATTGCGGCGCCCGCCTCGACGCTGCCCCGATCGGTCACGATGCGCACGCAGCCCGCGCGCGGCTCGACCGCGCGGACGCTCTCGCCGCTGCGAATGTCTGCCCCCGCCGCCGCCGCGAGCGCGAGTTGAGCTAGGACCGACGCCTCCGCTTTCAGGATCCCGCCATCCGGTTGGACGACACCGACAAAATCGCGCGGCACCCTGAATGCGGGGAAGCGGCGCATCAGGTCCGGCGCCGGCAGCAGCTCGTGGCGTAACCCATGCATCGCGGCGCAGCGCAGCGTTCCCGTGACCAAGGCGCTCTCGGGCGGCCCGATCTCGGCAATGCCGGTGATGTGGAGAAGCTTTTGCCCGCTCGCCTGTTCGAGCTCGCGCCAGAGTCGGTAGGCGTGCCTTAGCAACGGGACATAGGAAGGATGATGCGCGTCAGCCCATGGGAGGAGCCGCGGTCGTGCCCGGGCTGATGGCGCTCGAAGCCCAGCACGCGCTTGCCTCTGCGCGCCAGGTGCGCAAGCGCCGCGCTTCCCATCGCGCCCAGGCCGCACACGACGACATCGAAATGGCTCATGCTGCCGTGCCTGTTCCCGTGTACTCCTTCATGCGCGCACATACGCTTCCGGGGCAAGCCGAACACCGATAAGGGCGGGCCGTCACCCGCGCGCCTGATCCGCCGCGCCACGCCGGTTGAGCTGAACGCAACGAAACGAAGCAATCCTCTGCTGGCCGGTTGTTCGAAAGCGTATATGACTATAATATACGCCTGTGATCGATTTCTCGCGCATCGAGGGTTTCGACTGGGACGATGGCAACAGCCGCAAGAGCCTTGCCAAGCATGGCGTCGATCAAACCGAGGCCGAGCAGGTTTTCTTCAACGACCCGCTCCTGGCCGTGCAGGATGCAGAGCACAGCGTGTTGGAGGCGCGGCTACATGCGCTGGGCCGAACGGATGCTGGTAGGCTGCTGCACATAACCTTCACGCT
>VAZQ01000591.1:2515-2851 GCA_005883115.1 Alphaproteobacteria bacterium
ACGTAAGCCCGTTCCGCGCTTCAAGAACGAGGTGCAGGAACGGCAATTTTGGGAAACCCACGCATCGGACGAGTATGTCGACTGGAGCAAGGCCGAACGGGTGCGCCTGCCAAACCTGAAGCCGTCGACAACGTCTATTTCTCTGCGATTGCCGGTGGCCCTCCTGGAGCGCATCAAGATCGCAGCCAACCGGAAGGACGTTCCTTATCAGTCATTGATCAAGACTTGGCTCGCTGAAAAGACTGGCGGATGAACCGCGTGCGGGTCGGTAGGTGCTGAGGAATGGCCCCCATAAGGTCGCAATCCTCGCCGATAGCACGGCGGTGAAGGCCCTCT
>VAZQ01000257.1:0-980 GCA_005883115.1 Alphaproteobacteria bacterium
CCCACGCCAAGATGAGCAAGGCGGAATGGGAGGCGATCTACCGCGAGGCCTGGTCACTGTACTACACGCCGGAGCACATGAAGACGCTCCTGCGTCGCGCGGTGGCTACAAGCGTGCCGATGCACAGCCTCCTCAAGTTATTGGTCTGGTTCGCGACTACGGTACGTCTCGAAAGCGTCCACCCGCTCCAGAGTGGTGTTCTCCGCTTGAAACATCCCTCGGAACGCCGGCCCGGCCTGCCCCGCGAACGCGTCTGGGTCTTTTGGCCGCGCTTCGTGTGGGAGACTCTCTACAAGCATGTCATTTTGGCCGGCGTGATCGCGCGGCTGTTCGTTGCGAGAATTTCCATCGCGTGCGATCCGCACGCGCGGGCCTATATGGATCGGGCGCTCGCGCCGGTCGGCGATGGCGACGATGCAACGCTCGACCTACTGACCAAGACGGCAGGAGCAAGCGCTGCGATCGCGCATATCAGGAAAATCGCGGAGCTGACGGGAGCCAGCCGGCTCAACTGATCGTCCCGTGACCTCATTAAGTGCTTCGGTTACTCGCGCTCCTGCAGTTGCGTGTACTGAAAACCTCATCCGTATTGAATGCGCAGCAACAATGGCCGGGGCGGTGCGGGTCGAGGCGCGCCTGCTCCCCCGGGCGGCTGTATAATAAAACCGGTAAATCACGGACGGCCCGGGTCATGAGCGAAACAAATCTCTTCTCGCGCGAAGCTTGGGACCGCAACGCGAATATTTATGAGACAATCCGCACGATGCCGTTCAATGCGCAGCTCGCGTCGGGATCGCTGAGTGAGGCGCGGTTCAAGCACTACATTACGCAAGATGCGCATTACCTGATCGGTTTCGGACGCGCTTTGACGCTGGCAGCAGCGAAGGCCCCGGATCCGGAGCGCGTCGTGCAGTTCGCAAAAGCGGCAGAAGGCGCGCTCGTCGTCGAACGCGCGCTGCACGGCTCGTTTTTCAAACAGT
>VAZQ01000257.1:1042-10023 GCA_005883115.1 Alphaproteobacteria bacterium
CAAACGCCGTTATCGCCGGCCTGCCACCACTACGTGTCTTATCTTCTCGCCACCGCTTATGGGGAGTCGTACGAGGTGCTGCTCGGCGCGCTGTTGCCCTGCTTCTGGATCTATGCGGAGGTGGGGCGCGACATTCACACCCGCGCAGTAGCTGCCAATCCGTACCAAGCCTGGATCGACACGTACGCGGGCGATGACTTCCATGCCGCCGTGCGAGTGGTGATTGCGGCGACCGACGCCGCCGCCGCAGGCGTGGCGGCCTCTCTTAACGCCCGCATGCATGCGGCTTTCACCCGCGCCGCCCAGCTGGAGTGGATGTTCTGGGACTCCGCCTTCCGATTGGAGACCTGGCCGGTTTAGATCGCTGAGCCGGGAGCCTCCTCGGTATGAAGATCGCTGCGTGAACGCTATCATGCACATCTGGGCATCATCACCCGCTGGCGGGCGGCCTGTGTCCTCTCGCCTCATGCCGCATGGTCGGCCTGATGATAATATCGTGAGAGCTCCCCGCTCTTGAAACAATCGGAGAAGAGGAAATGCTCCGGCTAACGCTGTCGCTCGCGCTGCTGGCGCTCTCGGCCAATCTTTCAGTCCCGGCGCATGCCGAGGATTACCCGACGCGGCCGGTCAAGATCATCTCGGATTCGGCTCCCGGTAGCGCGGTTGACGTCACGCTGCGACTGGTCGCCGATCGGCTCTCTCACATCTGGGGTCAACAGGTCTTGGCCGTCAATCAACCGGGGGCCGGTGGCGCTATATCCGCCCGCGTCGCGGCCGAGGCTGCGCCCGATGGTTACACCCTTTACATGCCGGCACTTTCGGTGTTCCTGCCCGCGCCCGGCAAGGCGGCCAACACGGCTTTCGCGCTGCCGCGCGATTTCGCCCCCATCGGCTCGCTGACGGAGCAGCCGATGTTTGTCGCTGCGGCGCCCTCGCTTGGCGTTGCGTCCTTGCCGGAATTGATTGCGCTCGCAAAACAACGACCCGGCGAAATCTCTTATGCCGCCACCGGCATCGGACGGCTCACGCATCTGACCGGCGAATTACTGCAAATGCGCGCCGGTATCAAACTGCTGCTGGTGCCCTATTCCGGTGGACCCAATCACGCCCTCAATGACATTATGGGTGGCCGAATCCAGCTGATCATCGAAGGCTATTCGGGTCTCGCCGGAGCAATCCAAGGCGGAAACCTCAAACCGCTCGCCGCCGCATCGGCGCAGCGGCTAAGGGATTTCCCCGATCTGCCGACGGTTGCGGAAACTCTGCCCGGCTTCAAAGCGATGGGTTGGCAAGGTCTGGTCGCGCCGGTCGGCACGTCCGACGCGATCGTGCACAAAATAAGCGAGGACCTGCGCAAAGTGATTAGCGAGCCAGCGCTCGGCGCACAGCTCGCCGGCCGCGGCAGCTATCCCCTTGCGATGTCCCCTGCCGAAGTCACCGCCTTCATTCAGGATCAGCAGCGGCAATGGAGTCCATTGCTGCAGCAGCTCACCGTCAAACCGTAGACCGGCCGCGCTCGAAGCGGCGCGCCGGCATGCACGCAATTGCGCAACGTCGCATTGCCTTCGACTGGTTTTTTCCGGACACTTGTCGGACGCGTCCGCACTGAGGACGCGCCTCACCGGTGGCGTGAACGAGGAACGCATGGCGGACGCGCGCACAGCCGTTGATGCAGCCATATTTGCCGATGGCGCCAGCAAGCTTTTCCTCGACGGTGCCGTGGTCGCCTTCCATCAATTGTCGCTTGCGGTCCGGCACAACGAGATCATGTGCGTCGTGGGTCCCTCGGGCTGCGGCAAGACCACGCTGTTGCGCTGCATCGCAGGCCTTACCGATCTGAGCAGCGGTACGCTTCTCGTGCACGGTAAGCGGGTCGGGCCGCGCCCGCCGGATGGGATTGCCATGGTCTTTCAGCATTTCGGACTGCTGCCGTGGAAAACCGTCTACGACAATGCGGCCTTCGGACTGGCCATGGCGGGCATGGCGCGTGCCGAAATCAAACGACGCGTCTCGCATTATCTCGACTTGGTGGGCCTCAATGGCTTCGAGAGCCACTATCCTTATCAGCTGTCGGGGGGAATGCAGCAGCGCGTGGGATTGGTGCGCGCGCTCGTCATGAACCCGTCGATTCTATTGATGGACGAACCATTCGCGGCGCTGGATGCGCAGACGCGCGAGATACTGCAGGAGGAACTCCTTTCACTTATGGACCGACCAGACGAGCGCAAGACCATGGTATTCATCACCCATTCCATCGACGAGGCGATTCTGTTGGGCGACCGCATCGCGGTGATGAACGCGCGTCCGGGGCGCGTCAAGGAGGTGCTGGGCATGCCGTTCGGATGGCCACGCGATCCCGATGCAGTGCGGTCCGATCCGCACTTCGCGGAAATTCGCGTGCACATCTGGCATCAGCTTCATACCGCCAAGCCCAATCTGCGTGCACGGAGAGAGGTTGCGTGACGGCGATCGAACGAGCGCGCGGCGAGCTCGCCGTAGAGCCCGACGATGTGTCCAGCGAGCAGGCACGCGCTGTGCAGGTCGCCGCCACGCGCAAGCATCGCCGTCATCTCATCCATTTTGTCATTCGGCTCGCCTCGCTCGCCATCGCGCTCACCCTGTGGGAGATCGCCGCCTGGAACGTCGACCCGGTGCTGTTTACTTCTCCGAGCAAGGTGGCGGTGGCGGCCTATCACATGGTGCTCAGCGGCGAGCTGTGGACCTACTTGTGGCCGAGCCTCGTCGTGCTGGCGATCGGATTTGCATTCGCGGTGGTGCTCGGGGTTGCCATCGGGCTCCTTCTGGCCCGCTTCTGGGTTCTCGATGTCGCGCTCACCGTCTACATCACGTTTCTCTATTCCATTCCTTCGGTGGCGCTCGTTCCTCTGATCGTTCTATGGGCCGGCTTCGACACCACGGCGAAAGTGATCATCCTGTTCCTGTTCGCGTTCTTTCCAATGGCGATCAACACTTATCAAGGCGTCAAAAGCGTCGATCCCAAGCTCTTGGAGGTCGGTCGCGCTTTCCGCTGCTCCGAAGGACAGCTGTGGTGGAATATCGTGCTGCCGGCCTCGCTGCCGTTCATCGTGACGGGATTGCGGCTGGCGCTCGGACGCGGATTAATCGGCATGGTGCTCGCCGATCTCTACACCGCGATCTCCGGCATCGGTTATCTGATTGTGCGCACCGCGAGCACCTACCAGGTCGACAAGATGTTCGTGCCGATCGTGACCCTCGGCATTTTGGGCGTGACGCTCACGGCGCTGCTGCGATTGGCCGAAAAATACGTGGCGCCCTGGACCGCGGCGTCGCAAGAGGACTAAATCCGCGGGGGCGCAGGAGGAGACGACGGGAAGGTCCCATGGCAGATCGGTATCGATTGATCTGGGTGGCGTTGGCGGTGCTCGGCGTCACGCTCGCTGATGCAGCAAGCCGCGAGGCGGCGGCACAAACCTGCAGCGCGATGCGAAAGATCAACATCGGCGTCTCGGTCGCGCCGCCCAATGTGGTGCACACGTCCCCCTATGTGGCCAAGGAGCTCGGCTTCTTCGCGAAGCGTTGCATCGAGCCGACCATCATCCAGTTCGAGGGCGGCGCGTCCGCCACGGCGAGCGCGGCGGCGGCGCAAGGATCGGCCATTGTGAGCGTGAACGACGTGGCGATCGGCCGCGGCATGAAGGTGCAGCAGTTCTGGGGCTTGGCGCCCAGGCTGCCGCAAGCCTATGTGGTGTCCCCCGATGTGAAGACCGCGGCCGATCTCAAGGGCAAGAAACTCAGCGCCACGGGTGGGGGAGTCGGCGGCTTCAACTGGCGTATGGGCCGCGAGGTCCTGCGCACGGCTGGCCTCAGCGTCGATGACGCGCAATTCATCTCCGCCGCCACCGCCGGCCGCTTGCCCGGTCTGCTCACTGGACAGAGCGACGGCGTCGCGTTGCATCCCGAGGATGTGTATCTGGCGAAGAAACAGAAGCCGAGCCTGAATGTCCTCGTTCAGCTCGCTGAGCTCATGCCCGATTACGTGTTCAACGCCTACGGCGCCTCGCTCGATTGGATCGCGCGCGATCGGGCTCTTCTACGCGATGCCGCCGCCGCCATGATCAAAGCCAATCGGGCCATGTTTCGCGAGAAGGTGAAAGTCGTCCCAATCATCGTGAAGGCGACCGATAAGCCGAGCGATGCGGTGGAATATGCGATCGACGTTCTGACCAAGAACTGCATCTGGTCCGTCAATACCGGGTTCGATCCCAAGCGCATCCAATGGACGATCGACAACAGCGCGGAGAACGGCGACATCGACAAGAATAAGAAGCCGACGGTCGAGCAGGTCGCGAACATCAAACTCGCCCAAGAGGCGGTCGAGGCCGCCGGCGGACCCGTTACCATCGGCAGCTGCAAGGATTGAAATGCCATGAACATCCAGATGCCTCGTGCGGCCGCGCATGAGCCGTGGGAACAGGTGCGCCAGCGCCTGGATCAGAATGCGCCATTCTCCAACATGTACGAGACACCGTATTACCGTGACGCGGTCTACGATCATTTTTCCAAGCAGGAATACCAGCGGCGGTACCGGGCGCTGCGCGACAAGATGCGCGAGCACAACCTCGACTGCGTGATCGTGCCAGGGGGCCCGAGCCATTGGAGCTTCGGCGGCGGCATGCAATGGCTGACCGGCCATTGGGAATGGCACGCCGTCGCGTCATACGTCGTGGTGCCGCTCGAGGCCGAACCGACGCTGATCTTCTCGATGGGCGGCACCCACGCCGAAGCCTGCCGGCGGGAATGCGCCAATGCCTTGTCCGACGTGCGCCATAGCCGCGGCGGCAAATACGCCGACGTCATCGTCGAGCGGCTCAAGGAGCTCAAGCTCGAGCGCGGCCGTATCGGCCTCCTCGAGATCGACGCGCGGCACAACGATTATCTGCCGGTCAATCAGTACAATGTGCTGCGCCAATCCCTGCCCGAGGCCGAGCTCATCTTCACCAAAGGCTTTATGCATGAGCTGGTCGTGGTGCACAGCGAAGAGGAACTGCGCTGCGTGCGCAAGGCCGGCGTTCTCTGCGAGCGCGCCATGCAGGCGATCCTCGCGCGCGCGAAGCCCGGAGTGCCGGAGTATGAGCTGCGCGCGGCCGCCGGCGCCGCCATCCTCGACGGCGGCGGCGACATCGATTTTCTCATCATCGGATCGACCCCAATGGCCGATCCGGCGATGGTGGTCGGCAATCCGCGCCCCTCGCATCGCAAGCTCAAGAACGGCGACATCATCAATATGGAGCTCGCCGCCGGCTACAACGGCCTCTCTGCCCAAATCGGCTCGCCCATTACGGTCGGGCCCCCCACCGACATGGTGCGCAAATTCTGGGATGAGATCGCGTTGCCCGGCTATCGCAAGATCGTCGCCGAGATCAAACCCGGCAACGCCACCGACAATATGCGCCTCGCCAGTCGCTTCTTTCGCGAGCGCGGCGTGCAGTCGCGTCCGACGCAGGTGCACGGCATCGACATCGTGACCGATAAGCCGCACGTTTTCGCCGAGCGCACCGAGGCCGACGAGGTCGACAAGGTGCTCAAGCCCGGCATGATCATCATGGCCGAACCTAATCCCATCACCGCCGACGGAATGTTCGGCATTTTTCTCGGGCACACGTTCATCGTGACAGAGACCGGACACGAATGCGTCGATAATTTCCCGCTCGAGATTGCGGTGGCCCAGCGTTGAGCGACAACGTGCTGACCAAGACCGAAGCGCAAGGCACCCGGCGTATTCCGGCCGCCGCCTTGCGCGCTTTTCTCGTCGATGCCTTGCGCGCCTGCGGATTACCTCAGGCCGATGCCGCTATCGCCGCCGCCGCGATGCTCGAAGCCGATCTCACCGGCTCGGATGCGCATGGCGTCTTTCGCCTTGCAGGTTATGTGCGCCAGCTCCAACGCGGCGCGATCAACCCGCGGCCGAGCATCCGCGTGCTGCAGCGCTCCCCAGCTACCGCGCTCATCGACGGCGACCAGGGCATGGGCCACGTGGTGATGACATACGCCGCCAATCTCGCCGTGGAGCTCGCGCGTGCAGCCGGCGTCGGCTGGGTCGGCGCGCGGTGCTCCAATCACGCCGGTGCTGGCGCGATCTATGCTGCCATCCCGCTGCGGCACGGCATGGTCGGAATCTACGGCGCCGCATCGAGCGTGAACCACATGGCGCCGTGGGGCGGCAGCGAGCCGCTCCTCGGCACCAACCCGATCGCGGTGGCGATCCCGGCCGGGGATGAGCCGCCGGTGGTGCTGGATATCGCCACCTCGCTCGCATCTAACGGCGCGATCAGGACCTACGAGCTCGAAGGAAAGCCGATGCCCGCAGGTTGGGTGCAGCATCGCAAGGACGGCTCGCCGGTCACCGATCCGCGGCGGATCGAGGAAGGCACATATCTCCCGATGGGCGGCTATAAGGGCAGCGGACTTTCCCTTGTCATCGGGCTGTTGGCGGGACCCCTCAACCGCGCGGCGTTTGGCCGCGATATCCGGGATTTCGCCGCGCCAGCGGGCGAGAAAGGCAATGTCGGACAATTCGTCGTTGCCTTCGATGTCGCGCGATTCGTTCTACTCGATGCGTTCAAGGCTGAGGTCGACCGCCACATTCGCGACCTCATATCCTCGCACCGGCTGCCCGGCCGCGATGAGATCCGCGTGCCTGGCATGGGACGCGCGGCACGCAGGGCCGAACGGGAACGCAACGGCGTGCCGCTCTCTGCGAGTGTGCTGGCGCAGATTGACGAGCTCGCCAAATCGCTAGACGTCGCGTCGCTGAGCGCGCGCGCATGACGGCGTCCGCCTCCTCTGGATCGCCGTTCTGGCGCTTCTCGCTGCGCTTCTACCGGCAGGATGGCGTCGCTGACGCCTGCATCCTCTTGCAAGAGGAGGCCGGCGTCGACGTCAATCTGCTCTTGTTTCTGCTCTGGCATGCGAGGCGAAAGCGGACGTTGTCTGCAAGCGAGATCGCTGAGCTCGAACGTCGCATTGCGCCATGGCGGGAAATGACGGTCATACCGTTGCGCACCATGCGGCGCGCGCTGAAATCGCCGCCCACGCTCGTTGACGGCGCAACCGCCGAACTCTTTCGCACCAGGATCAAGGCGATCGAGCTCGAGGCCGAGCGCCTCCAGCAGGAGGCGATGCACGAACTCGCCGGCGCATCCACAATGGGAACGGGGGCGCCGTCGCTTGAGGCGGCCGCGCGAGCCAATATCGAAGCCTATGCCGCCACGTGCGGTCGGGCTTTTCCTTCTCCCGCAACCGAAGCCCTGCTCGCGGCGCTTACCCGCCCAGAGTGCAACCCGGAGGAATGACATGGACAAGGATACCTATGACCGCGGCCTCACCATGCGCCGCAAGGTGCTCGGCGAAGAGTACGTGGATCGCGCGCTCAAGAGTGCCGACGACTTCAACCGCGATTTCCAGCGCATCGTCACTCAGTATTGCTGGGGAGAGACCTGGGGCGACGACACGCTGAGCCCGCGCGAGCGCTCGATCCTCAATCTCGGAATGATTGCTGCGCTCGGCAAGATGGAGGAATTCCAGACGCACGTTCGCGGGGCGCTTCGCAACGGGCTTACGCCCAATGAGATCCGGGCGGTGCTCACGCAAATCGCCATCTATTGCGGTATCCCGGTCGGTGTGGACTGCTTCCGGATCGCCAAAACGGTATTGGGCGAAGCCAAGGCGAGGTGACCTCACGTGCACAGCTGTGGTGGAACCAGCATAAGTCATTGAATACCGGTCACTTCTGTCAGGTGAGGCTTATCAAGACCTTGGTCACCTTTTTAGGCCTATCGTCTTGAATGTGCCTTGTTCGTGGTCGATTCCGTTGGTCAACCCGGGTTGCGTCAGGGGAGGGGGCATGATTTTCCGCGCCACAGGTGCCATCGCGACGCTACTGATCGGCCTCGGGACGTCTGTCGGGGACGCCTCCGCGCAATATTATCCGCAGCCGCAAGCGTATCCGCCGGCTTACCCTCCTGCACAAGGCTATCCGCCCTATCGGCCGCTGCCGCCGATTGCCGACGCTGACGACAATCAGGTTTACGATCTACAGGGGCGTCCGCTTCCGCCGGCTGCGGTCGAGCCTGGTGTAACCGGCGCGCCCTACGGTCACGCCGGTTACCCTGATGAGGCGGTGCCCCCGCCACCTGCCTACCGTGATCCGCCCCAGCAGGGCTACCGCGAGCAGCAAGCGCCGCAAGGCTACGAACCGGCCGCGCCGGGCACGCGTCCTTATTACGGATCGCCCAATCCCAGTTATTCCGCGCCTGCGGCGGGCACTCCGTACGAACCCGACGCGGCGCGGCCGCCGCTGCCGATCACCCCCGGCTATCCCGGCGCAGCACAAGGCGAGCCCGCCGCGAGTGGCGGGGCGACGTCAGTCGATCCACGAAACATGGCGGCCTTCCCGCCCGAGGTGCGGCCTGAGACTGGTCCGAAGAAGCAACTGCCGCCGCAGTTCCGGCGCACGCTCGTCGACTATTACACCAAGGAGCCGGCCGGCACGCTCATCATCGATACGCCGAACACCTATCTCTATCTGGTGCTCGGTCAAGGCAAGGCGATGCGCTACGGCATCGGCGTGGGCCGCGAAGGTTTTACGTGGGCCGGTGCCGAGCGGGTTTCAAAGATGGCGGAATGGCCCGACTGGCATCCGCCGGAAGAGATGATCGTGCGCCAGCCTTACTTGCCCCGCTTCATGGCCGGCGGCGACGGCAACCCACTCGGGGCGCGCGCGCTCTATCTCGGCAACACGCTCTACCGCATCCACGGTACCAATCAGCCCTCGACGATTGGGACCTTCGTGTCCTCGGGGTGTATCCGCCTGACCAACGAGGACGTCACGGATCTCTATACGCGCGTGAAAGTCGGCACGCGTGTGGTGGTGCTGCCGGGCAAGCCCCCGGCGCCGACCGCGGCAACGCCCATTGTTCCGCCCGGAGCTGCTGCATCCT
>VAZQ01000577.1 GCA_005883115.1 Alphaproteobacteria bacterium
TCGACGGGGCGCAACTCCACGCCGAACGCCGGCGCAACCGATTGAATTGCGCCCCACAGCCCAATTCCGGCGGTAATCGCGGGATCGCGAAGGATCGCTACACGCGTCACGCTTGGCGCAACCTCCTTAAGCAACTCCAGCCATTTTGCGCCAATGCCGTATTCAAATGGCGTAAAGCCCGTGATATTGCCGCCCGGCCGCGCCAGGCTTTCGACATATCCGGCGCCGACCGGATCGGGCGCGTTCGCGAACACAATCGGCACGGTACGGGTTGCCCGCAGCAATGGCCCCACTGTCGCGCTGCCACTCGCGAAGATGACGTCCGGCGCAAGCGCAACAAGTTCTGCCGCGTGTCTGCGCGTCTCACCCTCATTGCCTGCGGACCAGCGAGAGTCGATCTCAATGTTGGTTCCGACGGTCCATCCCAATTGTTGCAGCCCTTGCAGAAACGCCGCGTAGCGGGCTTGCACTTGCGGATCGCTCGCGGTCCAGGGCATGATCTCGAAGATTTGTCACGCCACTGAGCAACCCAATAACTGGCATCGTCTGCTGCTGCTGCGCCCGCGCCGCGACCGGCCAGGCCGTCGTCGCTGCGCCACCGATGAGCGTAATGAACTCGCGCCTTTTCACTCGATCACCGTGTCGGCACGAACGAGCAGCTCGGGCGGGATGGTCAGACCAAGCGCCTTAGCGGTCTTGAGGTTGATGACGAACTGCACGTTCGTCGGTTGATGGATGGGCAGATCGGAAGGCTTGGCACCCTTCAGGATTCTATCAACGTAGTTGGCGGCGTGCCGATGGAGATCAGGCTCGTTGGCGTCATACGCCATCAGGCCCCCGGCGTCAGTGACCATAACTGACCACGGGTAGATCGCCGGAAGCTTATAACGGGCCGCAAATTCAGTTACTCGTTTGCGGTTGACGCTGAAAATGCTCTCTGCGGTCACGAGGAGCCCTTCAGGGCTTTGTCGAGCCGCCGCGTCAAATGCGGCCGGCAGGTCATCGCCGCTTCGGATTTCCTGAATTTGCAGCTTCACGCCCAACGAAGGAGCCGCCGCTTCAAGCGTCTTCACCTGCAGCGGCGCAATCGGGTCAACAAGGTACGAGAGAACTAGCACCCGCGACATTGAGGGTGCCGCATCCTTCAATAGTTCAAGACGCTTGGGCGAAAGCTCGGACGTCATCGCCGTTGTCCCGGTGATGTTGCCTTCGGGCCGGGCGATATTGCTAACGAGGCCAACGCCGACTGGATCGCCCAGCGGCAGCATGACAATCGGGACGGTTTGGGTTGTCTGCTTCGCGGCGAGCGCTCCTGGCGTGGTTGTCACAGCAATAACATCGGCCTTGAAGCGCAGACATTCGGTGGCGATTTCTGCGAACCGGTCATTGCGGCCTTCCGCCGAAAGGTAATCGATGGTGATGGTCTGCCCATCCACATAGCCAAGCTCATTCAGACGATTGAAGAACGGCTCAAACCGCGCTGACCGGGACTGAAAGGTGCCTGGATCGAACGTCAAGAAACATAATCGCGGAATTTTCTTGGGCTGCTGCGCCTCGACCGCAATCGGCGTGGAAAGAACAGCGACAATGGTGAACAATTTGATGAGTGTAGCGTGTCGGCGCTTCCGCGGCGATGGCGCTATGAACTCCCGCCGTCTCATCATTCGATCACCTCGTCGGCGCGGGCGAGCAGGGTCGGCGGCACATCGAGACCGATCGTCTTGGCTGTCTGCAGGTTGATGACGAACTCGAACTTTACCGCCCGGAGGATCGGCAGGTCGGCCGGCTTCTCGCCTTTGAGAATGCGGCCGGTGTATACGCCGAGCTGACGCTCCCGATCGATAATGCTCGACCCGTAGCTCATCAGTCCGCCAGCTTCGACAAACTCGCGCTGATGATACATCGTGGGCACCGCGTGGCGAGCGGCCAGCGTGAGGAGCTGGACGCGACGCGTGCTGAACAATATTTGAGGAGCCACCAGCAGCGCATCGGCCCGCTTTTGTGCGAGGCTCGCGAAGGCAGCGTCGATGTCGAGATTGCTGCTAGCGGTGAGGATTTCAATCTGTTTTCCGATCGCTGACGCCGCGGACTGCACATCTTCGATCGCCGACTTACCGGACGCAATGCCGGGATTGACAAGCAGCGCAAAGCGCATCGCTCCCGGCAGGAGTTCGTGCAAGAGCCCGAGCCGCTTTCCGCCAAGCTCCACCTGCATGTCAGCGACGCCGGTGACATTGCCTCCCGGCCGATTGAGGCTTGGGACCAGGCCCGTTTGGACCGGGTCTATACCTGTGCTGAAGACGATTGGAATCATCGTGGTCAAGCCTTTGACCACACGCGTCGTCTCCGCGCCGGCGGGAGCGGCGATGACCGCGACGCTACGTCGGATCAGATCGGCAGCCAATTCCGGCAGCCGATCGTATTGATCGTCGGCCCAGCGATATTCGATCGCGACGTCACGTCCCTCGACGAAGCCTAGCTCCTTCAAGCCCCTGTGGAATGCAGCGATTCTGTCGCGTGATTCCGCGGATGAGCCAATATGAAGATACCCAACCACGGGCATTGCCGGCTGCTGCGCGCGCGCCGCGAGCGGCCATGCAACTGCCGCGCCGCCGAGTGTGGCTAAGAATTTTCGTCGTCGAATGTAGCTTGCCATGTGACCCTCCGCTCGGGGTCATTCATGCAATGGAGGAAATGATACCACGCAGCCATCGCGCGGTCTGTGCGTCCTAATGACCGCTC
>VAZQ01000578.1 GCA_005883115.1 Alphaproteobacteria bacterium
TGGCCAATAGCACTAGCCTGTGGGCGGAGATGCGTTCGAATTGGGTGGGCATAGGCCGCTCCTTCAAGCTGAGGGCGGGCCCGACCAAAGCCAATAACCGATTGACTAATGCGCGCGATCCTCAACTGCCAAAAGCGAGGACGTTACATCCTGCCGCAACGAGCAGGATAGCGGCACGGGCGAACCACATCTTCCACTTCGCGATCCTCATCGTTAACGCCCGACCATGTGTCGGGTTCCTGGAATAGCGCGTCGTCCGATTTTCTCTGAAAGCTTCACTAGAACGCCAGGAAAGCACCCCGCATTGTTCCACGCGACGAAGTGGAACCCGTCGGGATCGCAGTTTGGAGAGTTCGCCCGGGACTGTGTGAGGCTGGCCAGACAAGCCAGAGTCCCCAAAGCTTCGTGAAAAGCTATTTGACATCGCCGGCGAGTGGATACGGGGCCGCGATGGATGGAAAGGATGCGCGGAGCACTAAACCGGGGTCACGACGCAATACGCGGCAAGCGAGAAGTTGCAGGGCCAATGTGTCTAACGGCCTGCTCGTTGGCGGCCATCCATACGCGAGCCAATTCAATGAGCTTGCCGCGACGTTCCTCGGTCTGCGCCTGCGCGGCTTGCCTGACGCATTCACGCGCGTAGGCGAAGTACTTATTTGCCTCATGCCCCATGATTTGCATCCAAAGTGAGCCCGTGCCCGTACCGTATGAAATGAACCCCGCCGAGGCATGGCGGGGTTCGCAATTCGGCAAGGAGGGAGGGTCGCCGCCTCGCCGAAGGCGCCGATTGTGCTGTCCAAAGCGCGCTCTGTCTGCTAAAAGCACGACTTAAGCCGTTGGAAATTTTTCATCCTCTGCGACCAAGCTACGTCACTGAAAGCTGCTATGGTCTTCGTGTGACTGGGCGTGGGGGAAACCCTTCATAGGTCTTGGCGCGCCGCAATGATCACTCCGATAGAATACAGAGATCACGCCGAGGACTGCCGGCAGATGGCGGCTCGGGCGCCGAATTCGAGAGTTCAATCTATTCTGATCGACATGGCGCGAATGTGGGATCGGCTGGCGATTGAAGCTGATCATTCCAGCAAGATGAACACAGCCTCGTCATTCCCGATCAGGCCGGAGATGCCGTAACCGTCGTTGACCCCGCTTGTACAACACGAAAAAGGGGCATAGCTGTCGGGTATAGGTCTCCGCAGCAGGCGCTATTCGGCGCGTCCGGTTCCCGTGCCGCGGTCTCTGCCCCGCCGAAGGGGCGACGGAGGCGGGCATGTGCAATCCCAACACATCGTAGAGAACCGCATTCTGCGGCAGCTTTCGGCTGACGAACTCAAAAGCATCCAGCCGTGGCTCGTCCCAATGCAGCTCGAGCCGAATACCGTGCTTCACGAGCAGGGCGCCGAGATTGATCACATCTATTTTCCGCTGAGCGGCATGATCTCGCTGCTCGCGGTCATGCAGTCCGGCGACGCCATTGAGACCGGCATTGTCGGGGCCGAGGGTGTGCTCGGGGGGGACGCCGCCATCAACGGACATCTCTCCGGGCAGGCGACAGTCCAAATGAACGGCGCGGCTCTCATGATGCCCAAGCGACGGTTTGTCGACGCCTATCACGCACATCCACACTTGCGGGACCTGGTCAGCCGCTACCAGTCGATTCTCCTGATGCAAGCGCAGCAGAATGCTGCCTGCCACGCGCTCCATTCAGTTCGTAATCGGCTTTGCCGCTGGCTCCTGCAATCTCAGGATATGATTGGAAGCGATACCTTCACGCTGACCCAAGAGTTTCTTTCGCACATGCTTGGCGTGCGGAGAACCAGCGTGTCGATCGATGCGCATGCTTTGCAGGAAGCGGGGCTGATCCGGTATTCGCGCGGGAATATCAAGATCCTCAACCGTAATGGTCTCGAGGACTGCGCCTGCGAATGCTATTCGATCATCCGCGCAGCGACGGACAACATGATGGGCTCATGATCAACTGCCAGGGCCACTGGGGATTGATGGTCCATCGAAGTTGTCGCCACTTCCCCGACGAAACTGATCGAATGACGATGTTGTTTGCTGCGGCGCCCGAGTCCGCTTGTAGCAACATCGCGACCGATCGCAGGATGATGACCGAATGGTCGTGTTCGGAGCGAAGCCGACATGCACGGCTCCGTGAAGCTTCGATGGCCTAGCTCGTGGATGACCCCAAAGCGGACATAGGCTGGATCGAAACCCTGCAGTGCAGCGGCCTCCTGCCGCATCGTTTGGGTCGCAAGCAGGAGGCGGCCAGAAGCCCCCGAAATTTCGTGGAGCCGTCGATGCGCGTGCGCCGCTCTCTCAGTCATGTTGTTCTTACCCTGGCCATCGTGTCGCTGCCCTCGTTGGCGGCCGCACAATACGTTACGGGGACGTTTGACTGGCGAATCGCTTTCAGCAACGAAGCGTCGCCCGGCATGCGCCTTGAGGCCTATCTCGAACGGATGCGCACCTATCACCGCAGGAGAGACCTGAATGTAGACGACGTCATCTCGAATGCCGATCTCGAGCAGTATCTGTCACAGGCCGCGGCTTCCAGCCGAGCGAGCGCCATCGGCGAATTGCTTCGCTACGATCTCGACGGCGACGGAGTGGTGACGCGCGCCGAGGTGGTCCAGCGCGAAACGCAGCGGGTGCGGTTCGAGACGCGAGAAAATCCGGCACTCGCGACGCGAGGAATTCCGAGCCTCGCTAAGGATGAGCTTTGGATCCCTCAACGCATTGACGACCGGGCTGATTTTAGGATGCGCGCCGATCTCAACAAGGATGGACGCATCGACTGGCCTGAAATGCTGGCATTCGCCAAACCATACCCACAGTACCCAATCTATCGTCAGGATGAACCGATTTATCGCATGATCATGTCCTTTGACGAGGACGGCGACGGCGCTGTGACGATCGAGGAATTCGAACAGGCAGCGAAGCGCGTCTTCCATTTTATGGACGTCAACAAGGACGGAACTCTCTCCAAGAATGAGATCGACGCATTCCGCCCTAACATTTCTACGGTGCTGCAACATAAGGCCGCCACAGCCGAAGCCGAGAAGCGCATGCATGAGCGGCAGGCGAAGACGAAGCAGTCCTGCGCGATGCCTCAGCTTTCCGCCGCCGCGACCGTTCTGCTCCTGGAGGCGCGCGCCGACGCGCTTTCGACGGCGACGATCGGAGCGCAATGGATCGCGACCGAAGCCGGAAGCATCGACATAGAACCGGGGACTAGCCCGCTTTACGTCGTCATTTCGTCGCACAACCCTGTGATTTGGCAACTCTCCGGCGCGGTTGATCGGATCGAACGCTTGGTTCTCGCGGGCGAGAGTACCGGCCCAAACCAGAAACTCCCCGAAGAAATTCCTCTTATCGGTGCGACCGGCGTGCCGGC
>VAZQ01000258.1 GCA_005883115.1 Alphaproteobacteria bacterium
TGACAGTCTCAGCAGGCCATTGGTGTTCTCGTTCGATCCGCGCTGCCACGGGCTTTGCGGATCGCAAAAATATACGTCGATTTTGGTCGCCAACGTAAACGACGATGATCCTCAAGTTCCTTTCCCCGGTCCCAGGTCAGGGACTTATACAGCTCCTTTGGTAGCTTCTTCGCCTGCTTGATGAGCGCGGAGACTACCGTCTGGGTGTCCTTACCTGCCACCTTGGCCAACATCACGTAACGCGTATGACGCTCGACCAAGGTCGCGATGTAGCTGTTGTTCGGCCCGGACAACAGATCGCCTTCCCAATGGCCAGGCACCGCCCGATCTTCAACCGCCGCCGGTCGCTGACGGATTGAGACGACATCCTTGATATGCCCCCGTCTATCGCCATTCGGATCAACCGGCTTAGAGCGACGCATCGAGCGCTTCGATCGAAGATGACTAAGCAGCTCTTTCTTGAGCACACCACGTGTTTGAACAAATAGGCTGCGATAGATCGTCTCGTGTGACACCTGATTATACTCGTCTTCAGGATGCGTTCTTTTCAGCCAACCGGCTATCTGCTCGGGCGACCAATCCAATCGGAGCTTCCCGGCCACTGCCTGCCGTAGCCGCGGACTGTTGGCCAATTTACAACATTTTGGACGACGAGCTCGCGCCCAAGCACTCTCATCCGCAAGCGCCGCTCGGTAGCGATCACAGCCGCCATTGCGGCTCATTTCCCGGCTCACCGTTGAGGGTGAGCAGCCAAGCAGCTTAGCCATCGAGCGCGCCGATTGACGTGCCGTAATGCCTCTGGAAAATCACCTCGCGTTCCGCGCGCGTCAAGGCCAGCCTGGAGCGGCGCCGCTGGGCAGGACGAATCCCGCCATGCGGAGCCACCAAAAAATAGATCGACGATGACGGCTTACCAAAAGCTCGCCCGATCGCCTTCAGCGACTCGCCGCGCTTCCAGCGATCCCATAACTCCGTCTTCTCTGCCGCAGTAAACCCTCGATGAAATTCCTCACCCATCACCATACACTCCATCTCTTCTTCAAGATAAAGTGTTGCGTCGACCGGTTGAGACCACCCCCTATTAGCGGACATCCATCCGACTGCTTGTGACGTCCGCTATACACCGCCGGCCTGTACCGCCGCGTTCCCATGAGCGGCATTTCAGCGCCGCCATGTGAACCTGCTCACATCTGTTCGCCGCGATTTAAGCTATTGCTCTCGCACTGTTGTGCATGCGGGCGTTCCGGGAGAGATGATCCCTTTTGAACGTCGGTTGGTGGATAGTCGTCTCGGGGCGGATGCTGCCGATCGATAACAACATGCAAAACGCCCGCGGTCCGTAAGGCAGGTTAGGCCGAGCCATCGCGAGAAAGCCCATGAAGTGTCCGAGCTGCGGGGCCGAGACCAAAGCGGGGAACAGGTTCTGTATCAAATGCGGAGCACCGCATGCCCCGACCTGCGCCGCTTGTGGTGCGCTGAACCCGCCGAGCGCCAAGTTCTGCGGCCAATGTGGCATGGGGCTTGTGCCGGAGGTTCAAGCAAATATCCTCGCGACGGAGAAGCCGCCGGACCACAAACCGTCCCCGGAGGCTGCGCAACGCCGCCACTTGACGATCATGTTTTGCGATATGGCTGGCTCGACGGCGCTCGCGGCCCGCCTCGATCCGGAGGACCTGAGGGAGGTCATCCGCGGGTTTCAGGACGCGTGCGTCCGGGCGGTCGGACGGTTCGACGGCTTTGTCGCGAAGTTCATGGGCGACGGCGTGCTGGCGTATTTCGGCTATCCGAGGGCTCATGAGGACGATGCCGAACGGGCCGTCAGAGCGGGGCTAACGGTCGTCGATGTGGTCAGCCGGCTGATGCTGCCGACCAAGGTGCGACTCGAGGTCCGAGTGGGCATCGCCACGGGTCTCGTGCTGGTCGGCGAGACGTTGGGCGAAGGTTCGTCCCAGGAGCAGGTGGTCATCGGCGAGACGCCGAACGTTGCGGCCCGTCTCCAGGGCCTTGCCGAGCCGAACGCGGTTGTCATCGCCGACGGCACGAGACAGCTGCTCGGCGGGCAATTCGACCTCCAGGATCTCGGCCCGCAGTTTCTCAAGGGGATGGCCGATCCAATTCCGTTGTGGCGGGTCGTTGGCGAACACGCGGCCGAAAGCCGCTTCGAGGCCGGGCAGACTCTGCGTGGGACCGGTCTTGTTGACCGCGAACGCGAGGTCGGCCTTCTGATGGACCGCTGGGTCAAGGCGCGAAGTGGCGAAGACCAAGTCGTCCTCTTGTCCGGTGAGGCTGGAATCGGCAAGTCGCGGATCGTCGCGGCGCTCCGGCAGAATATCAGCGACGAGGCCCATACGCGCGTCCAATACCAATGCTCAGCTCATCATACGAATAGCCCGTTTTATCCCGTGATCGCCCAACTCGAGCGCGCGGCCGGGTTTGCGCCGGACGACACCGCTGAGACCAAGCACGACAAATTGGAACAAGTTCTAAGACGTTCGTTCTCGACGATCGATCATGTTGCGCCACTATTCGCGACGCTCTTGTCGCTGCCATTCGAGGGCCGGTACGTAGCACTCAACCTCTCGCCCCGAGAGCAGAAGGAGCGCACTATATCAGCGCTCAACGACCTCCTCGGCGGCCTCGCGAAGCAACGCCCCGTGTTGTTCATCCTGGAAGATGCACACTGGATTGATCCGACGACGCTTGAATTGTTTACGCGGACCATCGACCGGCTGCAGCGCTTGCCGATCCTGCTGATCGTCACGTTCCGCCCAGAGTTCGAAGTGCCGTGGGGCCACTATCCCCACATGACCGCACTCGCCTTGAATCGGCTGGGGCAGAGCCATGTGGTGGCAATGATCGAGAGATTAACCGATAGCAAGGTGCTGCCGGCCGACGTCCGAGACGAGATCATCGCGAAGACGGACGGAGTGCCGCTGTTCGTGGAAGAGCTCACCAAGGCCGTCTTGGGATCGGGGCTCCTCGAGGAGGCGGCCGACCGCTACGTTCTGCGCGGCCCGCTACCCACTTTCGCGATTCCAGCAACGCTGCACGACAGTCTGTTGGCTAGGCTCGACCGCCTCGCGCCCGTGAGGGAGATCGCCCAGATTGGGGCCGTCATTGGAAGGGAGTTTTCCTACCAGCTGCTGGATGCCGTGGCGCCGGTTCACGACAAGACGCTGGAGGAGGCGCTCGACCAGCTCAGCAAGGCGGAGCTGATTTTTGCCAGGGGAACTCTGCCCGAAGCGACCTACGTCTTCAAGCATGCGCTCGTGCAGGATGCCGCCTATCGAAGCCTCCTGCGCTCAACGCGTCGACAGCTCCATGGCCGCATCGCTCAAGCGATCACCGAGCTGATGCCCAAAGTCGTCGAGACCCAACCCGAACTTCTCGCCCATCACTATGCGCAAGCGGGCCTCATCGATGATGCCATTGCTTACGGCCTGAGGGCAGGACAGCGCTCTGCGGCGCGTTCCGCCAACGAAGAAGCGATCACGCATTACACCAAAGCACTGGAGTTGCTGGCGACGAAATCGGCGGGAGTGGAGCGAGATCGGCAGGAGCTCGAGCTGCTCATCGCCCTCGGCGTGCCGACGATTAAGGCGCGCGGCTACATGGCCGCTGCCGTCGAAGGCATCTACAGCCGCGCGCGCCAGCTGTGCGACAATATGACCGATACTCCGCACCGCTTTACCGTGCTGCGCGGCCTCTGGAACAGCGCATTCCTGCGAAAACCGCTGCCGAAAGCGCAAGAGCTGAGCGCCGAATTGGTGGCCCTGGCGGATGCCCAGGGCGACGATACGCGTCGGGCGCTCGCGCATCGGGCGCAAGGCTGTTCCCTGTTTTTTCGCGGCGAATTTGAGTCCGGATGGGAAGGCTTTCGTCAGGCCATCGATCTCTGGGATGTCGACAAGGCGCGCGCGGAGATCCTCGTCTACGGCGAGGATCCGAGCGTGCTCTGCCGAGCCTATGGCTCGTGGCTGCTGTGGTTCCTCGGCTATCCGGACAAGTCGAGCGCATTGATCTGCAAGGCGTTGGCCGATGCCCAACGGCTATCACATTTCATTTACGCCATGACGCTCGGCCTCGCATCCGCGCTAGACGTTTATCGTAACGAATTTTCTCAGGCATTAGAGCGCGCCGATGCGTGCTCGGCTCTCAGCGCCGAGCACGGGTTCCCGCAGTGGACCGCCTACGCCATGATATCTGGAGGCCGAGCGCGCACGGCGCTTGGTCGAGCCGATGACGGTATCGCCGAGATGGAACGGGGCTGGGCAAAGTGGCAGGCGCTGGGCGCCAAGCTCGCTACCACACAGACCACCGTCAAGCTAGCGGATGCGTGTGCGAAGGCGGGCCGCATCGCGGCAGGCCTCGATTGGATCAAGGCCGCCGCGGAGCATGCTCGCACCTTCCACGAAAGGCTTCTCGAGGCCGAGATCCATCGGGTGCACGGTGAACTGCTGCTCGAGAGCGCGGCGACGGGGGATGCGGAGGCGTGCCTTCGCCGCTCCATAGAGATCGCTCGACACCAAAAGGCCAAATCTCTGGAACTGCGGACAGCCATGGTCTTGGCGCAGCTCTGGCAATGCCAGGGCCAGCGTCAGGCGGCGTACGACCTACTCGCGCCGATATACGGCTGGTTCAGCGAGGGCTTCGACAGCCCGGATCTGCGGAATGCGAGGGCGTTGCTGGAATGCTCTGACATGAACGACAGGATGCGGTGCGCGCCATCATCCCCGCCGGCTAGCTAGACCGCATGGATGAACGGCTTCTCGCTCGCCGCCGCCTTCGAGGGCGAATTCTCGGACGATACCTGCTCTTATGCCGGCAAGCGCATTGAAGCGGAGTTGGCTCGGATGTCCTGTCAGATCGAGCGGGCTTTGCGGTTTGTTGAAGTCCTCAAAAAAGCCGCCGCTGATCCATCAAACCGAAGCTCGATTGATCCGCCGCTATTCCGGCTATCTAGGTCGGGGTCGAACTCATGCTGCCAAAGCTCATTGAGCATCGTTTCATGAATCGTATTTTTTACACGCTGAGCTTCTTCTGCATTTCCTGATGCCGTGAAGTTAGCGATAGCAGAAATGAACCTGTTGATTTCGCCAAACGGCAGCAATCGAGCGTACTGCAACTCGATTTCGGTTCCGACCTGTGGATCAGCGGGGCCGTAGTGATGGCTCGCAAAAATCTGCAGGTTTCCAACGCTATATTCGTTATAGAAAATCTCGTAGCGACGACCGTACTCTGGTTCCTCGCGGCCTGTGAGTTCAGCGTCAGGTCGTTCTTGCAACCGCCATGGCTCGTTTGGCTCGAACCTGTGGTTTAGAGCGTCGGCAAACATCTCGAAATCGGAGAAGAACCGTCGATCCTCGTCGGTGATTCCTAGCTCGATGCCGTTTCGTAACGAAGGCGGTGTATGATTGGGCGTGATGGGCTTGCCATTTAGCAGCTTACCTAGAAATTTCCGCTTAGGGCCGCGCCTGACCGTTCGCCAGATGTAGCTGGTGAAGCCTAAATTTACCAGAACCAGCAATATCAGAACTTCGTACATGTTCGCCCCCTAGTCGCTGTTGACGGCGCTTGAGCGATAGCTGACCCGAGGAAAAAACCGCAATCCCAACCCGGTTAGCACTTTTGTGGTCGTTCACGTGGTACAATTTTTCAATGCGAAGGGAGAGTAACAAGCCAGTTCGGAAAGTGATTTGATTGAAACTCAACACCACATTTGCAGCCATTATGGCGGCCCTTGCTGTGTGCCCGACCGGAGCCGTGGCCGAGGTCTATTCGTGTGAAATTAGGGAATGGGTGCGGGTAAATGACGAGGGACTTGTTCGGCCCGCGCCAAGTGCACCTTTTAAACGCCACGTATCGATCGACAAGGAAACCGGCAATGCTGTCGGCGATGCGTTGTCGGTTGCAAATCGTTGGGAAGTTGCTCAAAAGGGTTCGCAAGAAAACGCGTTCGTGACCCTTGGCTACGTTGGGTCGCGGCTCCTTTATGAAATTGCAGTCTACGAATTCAAAATAGGACGCGAGAAACCCCTGATCATTGCCGTTCGGTCGCATCGCGGGCTTTTTTCAGCCCTCAGTGGAATCTGCCAATGATGTTTCGCATGTCGCAGGATGTGTAGGTGCCGCTTGATCGTCAGAAGCAACGTCGGCAGCGCGGATAAGTTTGAATTTATTGGCCCTTGACGGTCGCGTCCTCCTAGCTCCTGTGGTATGCTTAGCGCAAAGCAGGAGGCGAAGATGAACTGGGTCAAATGCACCGATATGCGCAAGCAGCCTATTTTTGTGAACATAGAAAATGCGACTAGCATTCTCTGGAACGAAATAGAGAAGTCGTCCACCATTGCGTTCGTCAACATCGGAGGGGACACCATTGAGGTCACCGAAGAACCTGAAGCTATTATCAGGGGACAATGACATGCCCCGAGGACCGAAAGGCGAAAAGCGCCCCGCCGACGTGATCGGGGCCGCCGTCATGATCGGCAAGATTGCGACCGGCGAGATTGACGACCTTACCACGGATGACGGCAAGAACGCCGCCGCCGTGGCGCTGGGGCGCATGGGCGGAAAGGCGCGAGCTGAAGGTATGTCTGCAAAGAGGCGGAAAGAGATCGCGCGGAAAGCGGCGGTCAAGCGTTGGTCAAAATAGTTCTCAGTCCCTTTCAGATACGCTCTGGAATATGGAAGATATCGTGGCGCTGATCGATGCCCGTGACGAACGCGCTAAAAAGATTGATGCAGAAAACGCGATCGCTTAGCTATTGCATCGGCCTGGTGATGGTTGTGCTGTTCGTTTACGGACTAATTCGCTATCCCGACTTGCCTATCCGCGAATGCCCCAGCGGCTATTGCGGAAGGCAGGGACAGCCCCACACAGCGGCAGAATACAACGCCTTCAGCATATGGCAGACGACGCTATTTATCGTTTGGCCCATCGGGATGCTTATAATGCTTCTTTTGCAGCGCGGAAAACCCAAAAGGTAAAAGGCGGCTCAAACAGGCCACGCAGCCGCGTCAAATTGAGCGCGATGCATCGCGGGGCAACACCTCTCATCGCCGGATATGTTGCAAGGCACAAAACCATTCGGTAGTTGCTAGCCTGCGAGATTGAGCAAATGCTGCTCTCAAGAAAATAATTCAACGGGAGGGAAGTATGCCAGGTCTCGACGAAAAGCGAGGCACCCAGCGCCAGCCCATCCTAAAGGCTGGGACGATCTCGTTTGATGGCTCTGGAATCGATTGCCTAGTCCGCAACATGTCGGACGAAGGCGCAAATCTCGAGGTCGAAAGCCAAATCGGCATTCCCAACTCATTCGACCTAGTTATCGACTCGGAGCACAGCAATCACCAGTGTCACGTCGTCTGGCGAAAGGCGCGCCGGATCGGGGTTGCATTTGATTGAGGGCAACGAAAATCCCGCCGGGGGCTGGAAATCGCCGAGCCTCTCTTGTCTCAGGCCGCTACCGGCGAGCGCGATTTCGATCGGCTGAAAGCTTCAGCTTTCAACAAACTGATGGGCCAATAACTAGCGCGGTGAGGGCTAGTGGATCTGAAGGCCCCTTTGGACGCAGGCCGAACATGGAACACCGCGGCGTTGAATATCGGATCATCCAAGGCATCAAACGCGGCTTCTGGAAATGGTCGATCGAGACCGAAATCGGGACAAAGTCGGGTACATCCGACAGCAAGGAAGCGGCGATGGCCGTAGCTTCCGATCTCCCGGTTGAGCAGCCAACCAAATTCGAGTGTTCGGCGGGCTTCCGAGGCGATTCGCAGGGCGCATCTCGGCGGCCCTGCAGGGTACCCGCTCCGGCTCGATCCTAAGCTTCACGCCGCAACCGCTAGTGCTTCGCAGTCTGGTTCAATTGAGATTGGCCCTTATTGCGAAGTCTAACGGTCGATAACAACGGTCCGCTCGCGGTCCTCGCGATTGTTCTCAATAACCGCAGTCATCTCCGGCGATTCGGATTCTCCCTCTTTGATCGCGGCCGTGTTCCAGTCCCCATCTGGACAGTCGTTTCGGCTTGAACCTACGGTGACGCGGTTGTCTACCGAAGCAAGACTTACTCCAAGCGCAATTTCTTCTGAACTGGCTTGGATGGCTCCCAATACAGTCACAGCCACGATCAAGCTTAAAACGTATCTCATGATCCGCTCCAACGTTTGACCTTGGTATAGAGCACAGTTACGGGCGACGCCCTTTGGAGACGCGCGCGCGCCGTCGTTGTTTTAGGATGGCGTGTCGAAAGTAGTTACGCGCGACCGTATCTACGACCGTCGATACCAACTCATTAGGTTCTGACGGATCACGACGCTTTGCTTCACGAACATAGTCCGCGACTTGCGCTTGCAATTTAAGCAAGTTCGCATCGTCGGAAATAGGCGTTTCCAATTGAAGCCGTGCGAGCGCGCGCGCCGATTCATTTCGTGAGAACATGACAAACCTCCCAAGAGGATTGTTGATTTATGATCCTTGAAGATCGCTGCGCGACCTTCCCAAGCCCGATCAATAACGGTCGGCATTTTTCGGGACACCGGTTGACCCGGTTCAGTAGATCGCTGGGATAACCGGCTCGTTTGTGTCCGGTTCCTGACTCAAAAACCAAGGTCCGATTGTTCCGAAAATCGGAACCGCAGGTTCCATGTGTGTGGGCCGGATGATGCCACGCAAGGCCACAGCAGGTCAGAAAGAAATGCTATTGCCATCAGCGGTAAGCGAGTCGCCAAACAAGGGTTAAGAAGGCAGACAAGCCCGCAGCGGCACGAAGTCGGAAACGAGCATGACAGGTCAACAGTTGCTCATCTCAACGTGTTAGCGCCC